>CAIUQV010000527.1 GCA_903901375.1 uncultured Ignavibacteriota bacterium | reverse complement strand
TATCGTATCACCTGCTAAATCACCTATCAGTGGTAAAGATTTCAAAACAGATGATTTTGGAATATTAGGAAAGCCCGGTGTGTTGCTTGAACTCTGAAAGAACAATAGCATAAGAAATTTAGCTAAACCTGCCATTAATAAGTTAAATCCAACACCAATAACAATCTGATTTATCTTAAGCTTTATCGTAAACAAAGAATACAACAGGCTGAATATTATACCAATTGTTATAGCACCCATAAGGCCTAGATAAGGATTCTGCGTGGAAATTGTTATAGCCGCATATGAGAAAGCAGAAATAATCATAAATCCTTCGATTGCTATATTGACAACACCGCTTCTTTCAGAGAAGTTTGCAGCACTCGCACCCAGATAATAAGGTGTGAACATCCTGAAAACCTGCATAAGAAATGATAGTGTTATTAAATTCTCTAGCATCTACTTCTCTTTCAAATAATAAATTTTAATTATACGGTCAAATGATAAAATCGATAGAATGACAAGTGCCTGAAATACAAGCATAATTTCCTTTGGCACCAGAGTATTAACCGACAATCCGCCATAATCCATAATTCCGAATAATAAAGCAGTAAAGATAATTCCTATAGGATTATTCTTAGCCAGTAATGTGACTGCAATAGCAGTGAAACCAAGATTATTCGAGAAACCATATTCATAATATCCTTTATAACCAAAAACATAATTCAACCCAACAAGTGAAGTGATTCCGGCACCAATCATAAAAGCAATAATAGTCATTCTGTCTGTGTTAATTCCGAGATATTTGGAAGCTTTAGGATTTAATCCAACAGCCCTGAGTTTATACCCGAAACTAGTTTTATAGAAAATAAAATATGTTGCAACTGCAAGAAGGATAGCTAAAATAAAAGTTACATTTGCAGATGAACCTTCAAAAATATCGGAAAACAAAGCAAGTTTTGGCAGGTTAACAGAATCAAGAATCTTTTCAGTTCTTACAGTTGATTTAACTGCAAGAAACTCAATCAGGAAATAATTAATCAAAGCAAGCGAAATGAAATTCATCATTATTGTGGTTATTACTTCACTGACACCTCTTTTAATCTTAATATAAGCAGGAATAAATCCCCAGACAGCAGATACTGCAAAACCAATTAAAACAGAAACAGGAAGTACAAGTATGCCAAGTGTGTCATCGAATAAATATGCTATAATACTCATAACGAAAACTCCAAGATTCAATTGGCCCTCAGCTCCAATATTGAATAAAGATGCCTGAAAACAGAAAGCCAGTCCGCACCCGCAGATTATGAGCGGAGTGGATTTAAAAATAGCCTGTCCAATTCCGTACCCTGTTCCGAAAACCTCACTAAACATTTTCTGAATAACTTCAAAAGGATTTTTGCCTACAATATACAAGAAAATGAAAAGTATTAATAAAGTAGCTATTAGTGAAATAGAAGTTGAAATTACATTTGCTTTAAATTTCCTAGTCACAGTTTACTCCTATCATAGCTTTACCAATATTCTGAAGAATTGTATTTTTCTTTTCGAGATTATCTTCGTATTGAGATCTTTGAAACTCTTTGACAATCATTCCTTTGAATATTATACCAATAGTATCCGATAACTTAAGAGCTTCATCTAAGTCCGAAGTCACCAGCAAGACTGACTTACCTTTATTTCTTTGTTCCAGAATAATTTTATGAATGTATGCAGTAGCATTTATATCAACTCCTCTTGTTGGATGTACAAAGACCATAATATTGTTATTCAGTTCAATTTCTCTCCCAAAAATCACTTTTTGCTGATTTCCTCCTGATAGTGACGCGAGAGGGACATTCAGTGAAGGAAGTCTTACATCATATTTACTCACAACGGAACCGGCAGTATTCTGTATTTTTTGCGCAGTTATGTAATGATGTTCATTATTTCTGAGCAAAACATTTTCTCCGGTATTAAATTCTTTTATCATTCCCTTTTCAAGTCTGTCATCAGGCACTATTGAAATATTATCATATTTCATCTTAATCTTACCTGAATATGCTTTAAGGATTCCCACAATTAAATCGATTATTTCACTCTGACCATTGCCTTCAACACCACATATGGAGTATATTTGTCCGCCATAAACAGAAAAATGAATGCCGTTTAAAATAGGAGTGTTATTCTGTTTATAAACAACATTTTCAAAATCTAAAAACGGATCTTCACTTTTGGAATCATTTCTTATTTCCAGATCATCAATATAATTCAATTCACCAACAATCTCTCTGCTTAGTACTGAAATATCCAAATCGGCTCTTCCAACTTCATAAACTACTTTTCCCTTTCTAAGTACAGTAACATAGTCTGATAGTTCTTTAATTTCATTAAGTTTATGTGTAATCAGAAGAATTGTTTTTCCTTCTGACTTAAACTTTCTTATGATTTTAAAGAACTCTTCTACTTCAATCGGTGAAAGCACAGCAGTTGGTTCATCAAAAATTAATATCTCTGATTTCCGGTATAAAAGCTTCAGTAATTCAATTTTCTGTTTTTCACTTATACTAACATTGCAGACTTTTTCGTCAAGATTTATACCAAGGTTATATTTCGCAATAACATCCACAAGTTCTTCGCGTGATTTTGCAAGATTGAGAAAACCATAATCTGTCTTTTCGTTCCCAAGAACAACATTTTCCAGTGCAGTAAAATCGTCAATAAGTTCAAAGTGCTGATGGACCATTCCAATATTGCTTTTTATTGCATCCAATGGATTTTTAAATGTGACGGGGTTTCCGTTAATATTTATCTGGCCGGAGTCTTGCTTATATATCCCAAACAGAATTTTCATAAGCGTAGTTTTACCTGCGCCATTTTCACCTATTAACGAATGAACTGTATTTGGTAAAATAGAAAAGGTAATTTCCTCATTAGCGAAGAAATCCCCAAACTTTTTACTGATGCTTTTAAATTCTATGATTGGATTTGTGGTCAATTAAAAATCAATTCTAAGAGTACCGAAGAAATAATTATCTTTTAGTTTTCGTGAACTATAAATTAAATTATAATAAATAAACTGGTATTCAAAATCTATAAAGAACTGCCTAATAGGCTGGAATGTCATATCTAATTTGATAATATCCTTATCGACCCTATCACCATCAAGAAACTGATTTGAGCGAACAACGTCCCCGTCTCCCCTGTTTATATCACCACCATAGTTTGCTATGAGAGTATCTCCGCTCATAACAATTTTACTTGCTGTTCTCTGGTGCTGATAAGTCAGAGCAACGTTTAAACGGTTGTAAATATTTGAAGTCAATTTAAATGCAATCTCATCTGCATTAGGTGAAAGATGGTGTCCTAATGGTAAAGTCCAGTTGGTATACTGACTTTTATTAGTTCTATGTGTATAGACAAACGGGTCTAATTTTGTATATTCAACAGAAGCTGTTAAAGCCGGAATCATAAATGCATCTGTCCACATCGCTCCAATCTGGTATCCAAACCTGTTATCATTTCCCGGATTTCCTTCTTTATCATTGTTGAATAAAGTTGCAAAATTTAAATCATCTACAAGTAAAGATGATTGAAAAGAAACATTTGTTATGGGTTGATATTCAAAATCGAGACCCAGTAATGCATTATTCTTATTAACGGGTTTATTTTCTCCGGCATTATAATCTGCCGACCTTAAGAAACTTAATGGATTTAAGAAAGTAAAATTAAATGCATTATCAGCAATGATAAGGCTTTCCCAGAAACCAAATCGCAATTTATTTGATACCCTTAAATCAAGTCTGTGTGTAGCGATATTCTTATTCGCAATATCCCTTCCGAGAGAATCACCTTTTAAGCTCCCGTAAAGGAAAGAATACTTTAATGATTTATATGCCAAATCTAATTTGAGAAAACTGAAAGGAACTGTATTTGTTGATAGAAAAAGTTTGTCGATATATCCATACCCGTAAGTCAGTGCTTCTTTTCCTGCAATAAGTGAAAGCCATTCATTGGGAGTACTGTATTTTAAATATCCTTCATATGTATCAAAATTACTGTTCTCATAAGTAAACTTTGTATTAGCTTTAAACTTGGGATTAGTTGCGATCGCAAAGTCGATATCCTTTTTTTCACCTTTAATCTTCTGACCGTTTGACATCCTTAGATAATAACCGACAGAATTGAATAAAGTACCCCGAAAACGCGTACCAATTTCACCTAAGAGTATTGAATTATTACCCAGTGAATCACCTTTGGAACTCCTCTGAGAAACAAAACCTGTTGCATCCCAAAAGAACGAAACATTAGAGTCATTATAAGCATATAAATACTTTTGCCTATCGTTGTCGAAAACAGAAAAAGACTTAAAATCAGAAAACAATGAATAACTTTTTTTCAGATTATTATTAATATCATAGGAAAATTCGACCATAAAATCATTCAGCATTTTTCTGTCTGTTGTACCAAGTTTAATCTTTGCATTTTCTATGGCAATCAGAAACTCTGATATTTTCTGTCTGGAGAGAGGTAATGAAGCAGAGTTATAATCTGCAATGATACCTTTTAGACTCATTCTTTTCAGATAATCATATACCGGATGACTGACAGGTGCATACTCCAATTGTGCAAAGAGTTGTGAGGTAATACATAAAAACAGAAAGATAGGAAGTATTTTTTTAATCATGAACTTCTGGCTTTTTTAAAGAAAATGTTTTTAAGAGCTTTGAATAAATACACTATATCGGTTTTATACTTGTTTTTCTCGTATGCTATGAGATACTTTTTTTCAGATTCGATAATTTCGTTTATTGATTTAGGTAAATCAGCATAATATGGCGGGATAAGTCCCGGTTTATGATTAAATCTCAGTTTTTTGAGATCATCATCATACAAATCAAAATACTGTTTTGATATCGGTCTCACTCCTACTAGTTTTAAATCACCTTTTAAAAAGTTAAATATCATAGGAAATTCATCAATCCAGTATTTTCTTAAAAATTTACCCCAGGCAGTTATCCTGAAATCATTTTTAAATTTTCCGCCTTCTTTCAGATTATAATTATCATATACATAATTTTGCAGATATTCAGAATAAGGATTCATAGTTCTGATTTTATAAACAGTAATAATCTTTCCTTTCTTACCTATACGTTTCATTTTGTAAAGGATACCATACTTGTACTCCTCAACTAATTTTGCTTTATCTCTTTTCTTTGCAACAAAGTACGTCAGATTGTTAATATTATCAAAATCAACTACATCAAAGCCGGATGCATATAATCTGCCAAATATTTCAGTTTTTGACAAAGCTCTGTTCGAAGTTCTAAGCTTTTTAATTCTGATATTCTGAGTCAGATAAAGTTTAGGAAACATCCTGTTTAGTATAAAATCCACTAAATAAACAGGAAATGCCACAGGCGAAGGAAAACGCTGATAGATTCTTTCCTTTCTTTGCTGATATAACTCAACACAACCCACAAAATAACCATCCATATACAACTTTTCATTTACGGTGTAAAAGAGGCTGTTCAGGTTGGTTATATAGTTTAATTTTCTTAAGTTGATGAAATTTTCGATCGGTTCATTTATTGTTTCAATATTAAAAATAGTGGAAGTGTCTAAAATCCTTGTTTTACTCTGGAAAGGATTTAAAAACTTGATTATGTATTCAAGCACCGGTTCCTCTATGTATTTCAGAGGTTTCTGCTTTTCTCTGTATTCAAATATTGATTTAAACAATTAATACCTCATTATTGTAAACAAATCAAATTTATTTAAATTTCCCGAAGTAATCAGTATCATTTTTTATATCCCTTATACTTTGCGGGTAATTATCAATAATATTAACCAAAAAATCTGTTACATCTATTTTATCCTTAAGCATTTTATCTCTTTTTATTTTCCATTCATACTTAATATCATTATTTCTTAAAAGTTCTCTGACCTTCTGTATAAGATTATTAAAATCATTCGGCAAATATCCAAAGGCAAGTTTATACTTATCCTCCTGTTCCTTTAAATAGGATATTTTACCTACGAATGAATTAAGTCTCAATGCAGGTGTGCCTAAAACTGCTGCTTCGTTTGTCATAGTCTGACTGTCGCCTATAAACAATGTTGCATATGCAAGTGCGGAGAATATTTCTATTGGAGAGAGCTGAAACTTATACTTGCTGTATTCCGGATTTAATGCACCTTCAGTTGTAATAATTACTTTACCAAACTGGCTTAATAAAGAAATTAATTGATTTTTCTGAGCACTACTGAGTCCTTTTGCACCTATATCGTGATGTGCTTTAAAGGCATTAAACCTTAGAATAAAATACTTCTCACCTCTCTCGACTCCTATTTTATCGAATATAGAATCATCAGGCGTAAATCTTTTGGGGTGAAGATACGAAAGTTCATGATAACCTGGATACAGTACATGATTACTTTTATCCCTTTCGTGACTTAATACATCGGGTGATACAAGATAATCAGCAAAAGGATGAGCAAACTTTGCAAACAAAGGTTCGACTTCGGAATCATCATCATCTAAAACGAATGAAACCATCTTACTGATTTTAGAAACATGAGATATCGTAATTGATGTACCTATACCTATATCAATATCGAGTTCTTTAACAATATTTCTAATATCCCAGTCATATTTTATTTGACGCAGAGTTTTACCAATCAATGAATCAGATTTTGATCCGTAATTTATATATCTTATATTATAAAGTTTCAAAAGTTCTTTTGCAGGAGGAATATCTCTAACCGTAACATAAACATAATGACCTTTTGATTTCATAATAGCAATGAAATTTCTGAACAGATGCACATGAGCAGGATGACATATATCTATTAAAATATTCATTGCCGATTATTTAAAATATAATTTTGGAAAATCTGCTTTCTGTTTTCAGGAATAAAAACCATTAAATCATTAAATACGTCAGATTTACCAGCAGTGTTTAATTCAATTAATTCATATTTATAAGTTATCATATATCTTTTATAAGACATTCTTTCAAGTTCGCTTATAATTTCCAAATTTTCCATGTCCTCACAAAATATCACAGGGGTAAATTTTCTTATCGATTCTAATGCTCCAGCCAAAACTTTAGTGTCATTTCCTTCTGTATCAACTTTTAAATAATCAATTCTTTTTAGACCTTTATTTTCTACATATTTATCTACAGTAATTTTCCTGATTTCCTGCTTAATGAAATTGTTATAGTAATTTTCCCTGTTTTTTAAATCAATTGAAGCCTGAGTATCAACTTCAATTTCATCTATCAATGGTATATAAAGTACATCTTCCCCTTCTGTATCACTAACAGCATAATGTTCAAGAATTACATTCTTATATTTCTTTTCAATGTACGAATTAAGCATTTTATAATTGCTGATAACCGGCTCAAAAGCAAACACATTGACACCGTTTTTGAATTTCGTTTTTATCCTAAGTATATACTGACCAAGGTTTGCACCAATATCAAAGAACACATCATCATCCCTCAGGACGTCCAATAAAATTGAGGTTATTTCATATTTTGAGCCAACTTTAGCTTTGAATAATATCTTAAAAAACTTGATTCTAGAATAGAGTTTTCTGCCAAATAATTTGCGGACAAAATACTTCTGGAGATAATTTTTAGTCCTGCTTTCCATTACTTATTGTTAGAAAGTAATTTCATTATTTCATTGTAAATTAACTGATTGACATCTACCCATTCGTTCAGTAGTGAATTTCTGAATTCTACCTGATTAATATCTGACTTTGTATCGGCAAGTAACTTATTAAGAAATGGTACGACATCCTCGGGCTTTAAGTGGAATAAAATATTTTTATCTTCAAGTATTTTATTTGCTTTCATATCCCTAAAACCACAATAAATGCTGGGCACACCGAGCAAACTTCCTTCCCTTGCCATACTATCCCCTGAAGAGATAACACATTTACTATAATAGAGTATACTATGAATATCGTATATTGGTTCTTTTAACAAAATCCAGTTGTCGGGATAATATCCTAGCTTCTTCCTGTTTTCGAGGGATAAAAGTACTTTTAGATTCTTATCAAACTTTTTTGAAATTGAAGCAATAATATTTGATTTTTGATTTGTATAATTTAAAGAACCAGTACTAATTTCTCTTATAAATACATAATCTTTTTCTTTCAAACCATATTCTTTTAGACAAGCCGGATCAGGTTTGAAATATGCAGGTGATAAATAAGCCCATTCTTTTAAAGCTTTGAAGTTACTTATATTTCCAAAACTTTCAATAATCGGAGGGAAAAATAGTTTTGTAGCAGTAATTTTCTCAAGTATTGTATTGAGACCTCTTTCAGGATCATCGTCAAATTGAATATTTGGCTTATTTAATATCTTCAATACAACTCCTAAATTGAAACTGCCGACTCCAAGACCAATATCAATATTCATTAGTCTTATAGATTTTATTAACTGAAAGAATCTTTTAATATTTGCGTCAACTATAACAGAATATTTTGAGCCTCTATGGTTACCAATAATATCAATATTGAATCCAGGGAATTCTTTCTCTACTATGCGGGATAGTTTGCCCCTGTTTAAGCATAAGATATTTACATTATGATTTTCAGCAGAAAGACGTTTCGCAGTATGTTTAAAGAAATTAACATGTGCCGGATGGGCTATATCAATAACAATGTTCATTTAATAATCAGTTTAATTTCTGCCATAGTTTAAATCCGGTTTTTGCCAATTTCATTGCAAAAGGCTTATGTATACATTCATAGCGACCATAATTTACTTCCGTACCACCAAACTTTCTCTTAAACTCTCTTACACCGTATTCCTTTGCCGGATTTCCTGCACCGCCAAAATCGAAATACTTAAAACCATTTTCATAAGACCAAACAATTGACTGCCATGTTATTACATCGTTCGGATATTTTTTATAGTATTCAGGATTAGCAGCTGCATACCAGTTATACACCCTGCCTTCGAAACAGAGTAAAAACATGACTCCAACTAATATTGAATCATGATAGCCCCCAATTACTCTAAATATTTTTTTAGGACATTGTATTTCCAGTGCATTTTTGAAAAAACCATATTCTGGTAAAGGGAGTTTTGCTTTTTTATAAATCCTCTCAAGTATATTGTATGCTACAATCATATCTGAGACGTAAATAATTTCATTTACTTTTATTCCTTCTTTCAGTCCTTTACGAATTTCATTCTTTCTTTTTGGATAAACTGAATGCCATATTTTATCAATGCCCTCACTCAGATCAATCACATAATTAAGATGATCTATTTTTTCAAAAGAATATTTTTCATAAATACTATCGTAATTATCATTACTGAATATATTCCTTATTTGAGTATACAAAACTTTTCTGCCATAAATCTTATTATAATTTTCAAGCAAAAATGATAGTACATCACTATTTCCTCCAAATAAAGGACCACCAGATATAATAGACCTGCTGGCAATATACTTAAGTTTACTGCTAAAGTAATTTTGAATATTAATCAGAATGAAACCTAATACACTATTATTTTCCTCTGCCGAGATAATAGAAGGGAAAGTGCCTTTACCTGAGTCCAGTATATTATAATAGTAATGAGATTGGAAAACATTATAATTCTTAAACTTAGGAATTCGCATATAAAATTGCATTATATCCTGCTTATTTTCTAAACACTTTATTTGCATGTATTCTGTTTATTATTCTTCACCCAAATATAAAGATTTATCCATTTCCATATTTCTTTTGATATATTAATCTCATTTTTAAGATGCTTTTGATATAATTTCATGATTTTATTTACATCAAAATACTGAAGACCTCGAAAATCTGAGGAAGAAATAATGTCATTAATATATTCCCTAAAAAATGGTTCTCTAAACCATTTATCTTCGGGAGTATCGAAACCTACTTTACCCTGCCTTATTCGAATTGCTTCAGGCAAAATATTTTTCATTTCCTTGCGCAGAATATACTTCGTTTGACCTTTATTAATTTTCTGCTCTGAAGGTATACCGAGTAAATACTCCACAAGCCTATAATCTAAAAATGGTAATCTGGCTTCGATTGAAAAGTTCATTGAATTTCTATCTTCCCATTTTAATAAATGTTCGAGTTTGTATTCGAAATGATTATATAATGCTTCATTAAGATCCGATGATAAATACAAATTTGAGGTTATAAAATTATCCTTGTTGAATAAATCACTCATATTTTCATTTAAATATCCGTATTTATCCGCTCTAAGCCTGGCCTGTCTTTCCGAAGAAAGCATAAAGAAAATAAACGTTTTGAAAGCATATAGCGATTTATGATTTGCTAAATAATAAACTGATTCTTTAAGTAATTTAAAATACTTGAAACTTTTTAATAATTCCTTAAAATAATTTCCAAAAAAATAGTGATATCCTGCTAATTCTTCATCAGCACCCTGACCATCTAATGTTACTTTTACATTTCCAGAAGCTAATTGCATTACTTTATATTGTGCATACGGTGAAGTCGAAGGAAGCGGTTCTCCATGTGCTTTAACAAAACGCTCTTTATCTTCAAATAGGCTCTTTGCTGATGGACTAACATAATACATTTTCTCTAAAATACTCTTATATTCATTAATGTATATGCTTTCGTCATTAACAAAATCAGAATAAACTGCCGAAAATGTACTTATATCAAAAACATTTAACTTTTTTGTCAAAATTGATGCTATTGTAGATGAATCCAAACCACCGCTTAGACATAATCCTACAGGTACATCACTTCTTAACCTGAGTTTTATTGAGGATTCTAAAAGTTCTGTGAAATTACTTTCCTGTTTATTTTTTATTCTATCTTTAAGATTGTACCATTTTGTAATTTTAACTTCGTTTTCAATTAGTAAATACGAACCATGGGAAAGCCTTTTGATTTTTGAATAAAATGTATCATCATTATAATCGGTTCTATTAAAAACAACATAATTATAAACGCATTCATCGTTCACATTTTTTAATTCCGGGAATATATTAGTAATGGGTTTTAATTCAGAACAGAAAATAAAACGGTTTTTGTCATAATAATAATAAAATGGTTTGACTCCGTATCTATCTCTTGCAGCAAATAAACTTCTATTACTCGTATCATAAACTACGAAAGCAAACATTCCATTGCATCTATTTAAAATATCAGCTCCCCATTCTATATATCCCTTCAAAAGTACTTCAGTATCAGTTTTGGTTTTAAAGCTATATCCTTTAATGGAAAGTTCTTCTTTCAATTCTATGTAATTGTATATTTCACCGTTAAATGCAATTACATATCGTCCTGATTCATCTACCATAGGTTGATTACCGTCAGTACTCAAATCAATTATACTTAGTCTTACAAATCCTAAACAAGTTTTTCTATCGTACCATATACCTTCATTATCCGGCCCTCTGTGTTTCATTTCCGACATCATTGAAGTTACATTATTGATGTCAGGTATAGAGTTATCAAAATTAAATATGCCACAAATACCGCACATTATTTCTTAATTATAAATAAGTGATTTAAATACGGCATAAATGCTGTAATAGGTGTATTCAAGAAAGTAGTAGTTATAAACTCTATAATATTATAGGGGAGAAAAAATAATTTTCTTTTAGTAGTATACAATCTGTTATTATGTTTTAAATATCCAGATGTAAAACCTGCTTTACAATTCATGACTTTAAAATCAAATCCATTTAGCCAGTTTTTGATATGCCAGTACGTAGTCCCTTTTCGTCCAGCATAATCCAGATCTTTACCTTTAGTCCATCTTTTTCTAAAAACAGAATACCTGTAAGCAAGATTTTTACTCATCCAGGGTACAAAATATAATCCCGTTGTATGTCTGTCTTTTGCATAAAGTAAGTTCGGAGTACCAGTAATAAAAAACAACCCGTCTTTCTTTAATACCCTGAAAGCCTCACGTACATATTTTCTTCTATCATTTACAATATGTTCTATCACGTCTGTGATAAATACTGCGTCAAAATAACAATCACTAAAAGTAAGAGGATATGTATCTTCCATAAAAGTCAGATTAACTTTATCTGCGACTCCATATGCTTCTGCCCTTAAATATGTTTTATTTATTGCATCCTGAGAAATATCAACTCCATATACTACTCCATCCCCAATGTTTAAAGCACATGCAACTGTAGTTCCTCCCAAACCAGTACCAAAAATTAATATTCTCTTATCCTTTATCGGGAAATAATAATTCAGCCATGGTATAAGAGAATCTAAAGATCCTTCTACTGAGAAGATCTGATCTTTTGGGAATACATTCTTATATTTACCGGTTAGATATTGATTTTCATCCGTTATATAGTTCTTTT
>CAIUQV010000526.1 GCA_903901375.1 uncultured Ignavibacteriota bacterium | reverse complement strand
CCGCAAGCTGCGGGGTATCGCTTAGTGTTTAACGTTCAACCCCTTTGGGGTTGGATTATGTTTTAGTGTTCCGCCGGCTCCACCGGCGGTTATTCATATTTAACCCGCTTTGCGGGTTACAGAATAAAACATTTATTCACTTCAAGCAGCGGGGAATTTACCCGAAGAGATTAAAAAAGGGCCGAACCCGAACAAGGTTCAACCCTTTCAAACAACAATATGAAAACAAACTATTTTATTCCGAAGAATGATGCCGAAAAATCAGCAATTTTTACTAACGGTGTAAAGTAAAGTCCAAATAATAAAACAGGAACAGCAAGTAATAAAAGTACAACATAGTTTCCTATACCATACTGATATTTTGGTGTAACTTCTTCTTCAGGTTTCATCAGGAACATATATTTAAGTACCTTAATGTAGAAGAATAGCGATACAACACTGTTAAGCACTGCAACCAGAGCAAGCCATATTAAGTTTGACTGTATCAAAGCAGAAAAGAGATACAACTTACCAACAAAGCCAACCGTTGAGGGAATTCCTGCGAGCGAGAACATAAAGACTGACATAAAGACTGCTATTGCGGGTGATTTATAACCGAAACCTCTCATATCTACGAGTTCATCAGAATTTACTTTATTTGCTACAAGAATCACAACGTAGAAAGCGCCAAGCGTCATGAATAAATATCCGATAAGGTATATTATCATTGCCGCTATTCCCTGCTGGTTTGCTACTGTTAAACCGAGCATGATGTAACCGCCCTGAGCTATTGAAGAATAAGCAAGCATTCTTTTCACGCTTTGCTGCCAGACAGCTGTGAAATTACCGATAATCATAGAAGCAACAGAAAGAACCACAATTACCTCTGTCCAGTTGATACCCGGAATCATCAGGAATTTACCATTGATTAATGAGCCGCTTTTCAGGAACGAAATCATAAAGAACCTTATCATTACTGCGAATCCGGCCGCAGAAGATGTAACAGCAAGGAATGCTGTGACGGGTACAGGAGCGCCTTCGTAAACATCCGGAGTCCAGAAGTGGAAAGGTACTGATGATATTTTATACCCGAATCCCGCAAGTATCATAATCAGCGACATAACAATCAAAGGACTGCCTGCAACTGCTGATGAAGAAAGTAATGCAGAAATTTCATACACATTCATTGAACCTGTAAATCCATAAATGAGGCTCATTCCGTATATCATAATACCGGAAGATGCTGCTCCGTAGATTACATACTTCATAGCAGATTCAGACGAACGCTTGATTCTTTTTGTGTAGCCTGATAATATGTAAGAAGAAATACTAACTGTTTCCAAAGAAAGATACATCATTATCATATTAGAAGCAGATGCCATAATAAATGCTCCTAGAGCCATAGCAATCATAAGGTACACGTACTCATTATGATGTGTTGATTCCTGAATTTCTCTTGATGAGACAGAAAATATTATTACGAATATAGTTGATATTACAAACAGAATCTTGAAGAATACTGCAAACGGGTCAATAACCGCCATTCCCGTAAAGATGATTTCTTTCACGCCAAACTGAAGATATGCATAATAACCGCTAAGAAGTAAACCTGCGATACCCACAACCGCAACTACCACAGATTTCTTCCTGAGAATCAAATCGAGGAATAAGCATACGATAACGGTGGCTATCAGAACCGTTTCGGGAATGAAACCGCTTAAACTATTTAATGTTTGCTTTAATGTTAGTTCTTGCACTTAAGTAAAATTTAAATTTTTAATTTATACCCCAAATAAAGTTCACTAACTGATTCACTGATGCCGTCATCAGGTTTAAAACATAAGACGGAAATATTCCAAGGAATATAACAATGATTATTAAAGGTACAGTACTTATCAATTCTCTTGCGTTTATATCTTTAAGGTCGTTCCATTTCTCGGGAAGGTTTCCAAAAAATATTCTCTGGATTGTCCAAAGGATATAAGCTGCATTCAGAATAATTCCGAGTACTGAGATGATTGCTATAACTCTGATGAATTGATTCTGGAATGCACCGAGGAAGATAAATGTTTCACTGATGAACGCACTTAAACCCGGTAAACCTATTGATGCGAACATTGCGATTATAAGCACGGAGAAATACTTCGGCATTTTGTTTGCAAGTCCGCCAAAGTCGTAAAGTCCTCTTGTGTGAGCTCTGTCATAAATCACACCGACTGAAAGGAAGAGGATAGCTGTGATTGTTCCGTGATTGAACATCTGCAGGATTGCTCCGTTAAAACCTATCGTGGTGTTTGATGCCATACCGAGCAGGACATAACCCATGTGTGAGATTGATGAATAAGCAATAAGCTTTTTAAAATCTTTCTGAGCCATAGCACACAATGCACCGTAAATAATATTTATTGCTGCAATAATTGCAATCGGATACATAAAGTACCTTGCACCGTCAGGGAAAATCGAGTATGAAATTCTAAGCATACCGTAAGTACCCATCTTAAGAAGTACACCGGCAAGAATAACTGATATTGCAGTTGGTGCTTCCACGTGTGCATCAGGCAACCATGTATGGAACGGGAATGCAGGTACTTTTATAGCAAATCCCACGAATAAACCGGCAAAAGCAATAAGCCTCCAGGTCTGGTTTAAAACTCCGAATAACGAATCAGGTGCGAAAGTATTCGGGTCCATAAGTGTTATCATATTAAAAGTATGCAGTCCTGTTGCAGGGTCTTTTGAACTGAAGAAGAGACCAATCATTACGAGCAGAAGGAAAGCACTTCCGAACAATGTATAAAGGAAGAACTTAATAGCTGCATATTCTCTTCTTTCGCCGCCCCAGATACCGATAAGAAAATACATCGGAAGAAGCATAATTTCCCAGAACACGAAGAACAGGAAAAGGTCTAATGCAACAAATACGCCCATCATACCGGTAACGAGGAAAAGATACATCACGTAATATCCTTTTTCATTACGTTTTACGCTGAACGAAGCAATGGCGCCGATAAAAGAAATAAGGGCTGTCAATAAAACCATTGGGAAAGAGATACCGTCTACACCAAGGAAGTATTCGACTTTAAGCCTGCCGTCCCAGAGAAATGCAGGAACGTCTATCCAGGTCATTTTTTCTACGAACTGAAAACCTGCAAGTGTATTTATACCGGCTTTAGCAGGGTCGTAAACAGAAAGCATAATTGCGGCAAGGATTAACATTACAGCCGTAAATCCCACTGCTATGTACTTAATGGATTTTTCTGCACTCTTCGGAACGAACAGAACGGCAATCATACCTAAAACAGGCAGAAATACCATCCATGTCAATATCCCAATTCCAAGAAGTTTAAATTCAATCATCTCAAATATATTTTGTTTATTTTAATTACTTATATTGTAATTGTGCCGAAAGAGGGAGTCGAACCCTCACGAGATTTGAGTCTCGCTGGATTTTGAGTCCAGTGCGTCTACCAGTTCCGCCATTTCGGCATATTTTCAAAGAACATTTATTTTAAAAAACCCGGAATATAAAGTACATTAATAATATTCCGAATACCAAAAACGCTATATACGTCTGTATCTTACCGGTCTGGAACTTCCTGAATATCAATCCGAAAGCACCGACTATACCACCTGTCAGGTTGACAAGGCCATCCACAACTATATTGTCAAACAATCCGTTAAACTTCGAGAAACTGCGTGTTATGCTTGCAGCTCCGTTTACAACACCGTCAATAACTTTACCGTCGAACCAGGCGCTGATTTTAGATAGTGTCATTGTAAAGTTAACTGCAATGATGTCATACAGTTCATCAAAATACCATTTATTCAGCGAGAAATTATACAACGGCTTTATTGAATCAGCAAGTTTATCAACGTTAACTTTCTTCCAGTAGTAAAAAGTGAATGCAGTTAAAATTCCAAGTCCGGAAATTGCGAGGGATAATACCATTGCAGTCATATGTGCATGATGAATATGCTCCATGTATTCTTCGAGCGGAAGAATATGATAGAACAGACCGTGTGTCCCTGCTAGCAGATGTTCCGGCATCTTAACAAGTTTAAGGAACCAGCCTCCGTCCGCATTCAGCGGATTAAAAGAGAAGAATCCGAAGAAAGATAAAACTGCAAGTACTATTAATGGTATTGTCATCTGTTTCGGAGATTCGTGACAATGGTCATACTTTTCTTTATTCTTGGGTTCACCAAGGAAAGTGATGATTAAAAGCCTGAACATATAGAAAGCCGTCAGACCTGCAACCAGGAATGCAAGCACCGGTACGATGTAATTAAAACCGCCGTTGATACTGCCGAATGCAAGTGTTGCAGCAAGTATAGAATCCTTGCTCAGGAAACCTGAAGTGAGAGGAACGCCGGATATTGCAAGCGTTGCCATTAAGAATGTATAGAATGTTACAGGCATTTTCTTTTTCAAGCCGCCCATTTCCCTGATGTCCTGTACGTGATGCATTCCGTAAATCACGGAACCTGCTGTCAGGAACAGACAGGCTTTAAAGAAAGCGTGTGTTACAAGGTGAAAGAAACCGAATGAATATGCTCCAACACCTATTGCCATAATCATATATCCTAACTGGCTGATTGTTGAATACGCAAGTACTTTCTTAATATCGTTCTGTGTTAAAGCAATAGTTGCCGAAATAAATGCAGTAATAACTCCTATGTAAGTGATAACCGTCAATGCATCTGCTGACAACATCACAAAAATTCTTGCAACTAAATAAACGCCTGCGGCAACCATCGTTGCAGCGTGGATTAATGCTGATACAGGTGTCGGGCCTTCCATAGCGTCCGGAAGCCAAACGTGCAGTGGAAACTGTGCAGACTTTCCGACTGCTCCACAGAACAACAGAATTCCTGCAGCGGTAAGCATTCCGCCTGAAAGTTTACCGGCTTCAACACCTTCAAAAATTCCACCGAAAGTGAAAGTACCAAGTGTTAAAAAAATAATTAATATACCGAGTAAGAATCCTGCATCACCGACTCTGTTTACGATGAAAGCTTTTTTAGCAGCTTCCTGCGGAGCAGGCTTTTCGTACCAGAATCCGATTAACAAATAAGAACTGACACCAACCAGTTCCCAGAATACATACATTAAGACTATACTGTTGCCGAGTATAAGTCCAAGCATAGAAAACGTAAATAACCCGAGGAATGCAAAATACCTTGTGTACTTTGTATCGTTCTCCATGTACTTTATGGAAAACAAATGAACGAGTGAACTGATTGCATTTACTACAACGAGCATAACACCCGTCAGAGCGTCAATCTGGAACCCGGCAGAGAAACTCTGCAGTCCGAGAACTTTATTTTCCCCGAGATTAAACCACTCAACGTTAAATTCGTATTTTCCGAGTACAGTTAAACTGTAGAGTATAAACAGCGATATACCGAGGTTTATAAACAACAACGTAGTTCCGAACCAGTCACCGCCCCTTGGAAGTTTCTTTCCGAAGAAAGAAAGTACCAGGAAACTGAACATAGGTATCAGTAATACTACAAGTGGTAATTTATGTAATGCAAATTCCATTATAAAATAATTTTAATCTTTCATTGTATTAGCTTCATCAACATCTACTGTTGCGAAGTTGTTATAAAGGTTTAACACTATACCGAGCGCAACGGCAGCTTCTGCCACTGCAAGAATCATCACAAAGATTGTCAGTACCTGGCCGTCAACACCTAAACCGCCGAAATGCGAGAATGCTACAAGGTTTATATTTGCTGCATTCAGTATTAACTCAATACCCATTAAAACAAGTATCGCATTCCTTCTTGATATCATAGCAAAAAGTCCAAGGCCGAAAAGTATGGCCGAAAGGACAAGATAATGATTTAAACCTATTTCCATTTTATTATATATTAATCTTTAATTCTTCTTGCAAACATTGCCGAACCGATAAGCGCTACAAGTAACACTATAGATGCAATCTCAAACGGCAATAAATAATTTGTTAATAACATTCTGCCAATCTGTGAAACTGTTTCTTCATTCATTACCGGCTGCTTAATGTTCCATTTGGTAGTGGTAATGATGAAAACCAGTATCGAAATAATTCCGACTGTAAATATCAGGCCGGGAACAGTGTTCAGATTTTTCGACCTTAATTCTATATCTGTAATTTTAGTTGTGAGCATAACACCAAACAGCAAAAGTATCAGAATACCTCCGACATAAATCATAATCTGAGTGATTGCTATAAAGTCTGCATTTAATAAAACGTATATACCCGAAACCGCAAACAGCGCAAAGAACAGCGAGAACGCTGAATGGATAACATTTTTATTAAACACAACTACTACCGATGAAACAACGGTAATAAATGCTAAGACATAGAATAATATTGTTGTATATGGCATATTAGGACTCTTTATTATCTGTTTTTGAATCAGTTTCCTTTTTATCATCAGCAGGTTTCTCTTCTGCTTTTGCTTTCTCTTCCGCTGCTTTCTTTGCAGCTGCTTCTGCTGCTGCCTGCTTCTTTTTCTCTTCCTGCTCTAATGCATACTTAGCATACATCTCTTTCTTTTCTGCACCTTGCTCTGGTGTTAAATCTGCGAATTGATATTTTAAACCATTACGCTCGTATGCTGAAAACTCAAACACATCTGTCATATAAATACACTCAGTGGGACAAGGAAAAACGCACAGCTGACAATAACAGCACTTTGCAAAATCGATCGTAAAATCTGTTACGTGCAGAGCTTTCTTTTTACCCTGAGAAGTTACACCTGTCTTACCCACAACATCACCAGGTACAACTTTAACCGTTTCGATGTCAATGCAGCTTACAGGACAGGCTTTGGCACACTGATCACAGCCAATGCAGTCTTCCATATTCACGAACAGACGATTCCTTTCCCTTTCAGGAAGCTGGAGACGCTGTTCAGGATACTGTATCGTTACACTCTTCCTGAACATCTGCTTAAAAGTAATGTTCATTCCGGTAGAGATTGTCGATACTGTCTGATAAATGTGTTTAAAATATTCTTTCATTAAAAAATCTATTATTAAACTTTATTAATTTCTATTTAAATATTACCATATAAAGACCAACCAGAAACAGATTTACGAGAGTGATTGGAATTAAATACTTCCAGCACATCGTCATAAGCTGATCTATCCTTACTCTTGGCAAAGTCCATCTGAGCCATATCTGTACAAACACAAGGAATAAACCTTTTGCAAGGAACCAGATAACCTGAAAAACAGGTGTGTTCAGAAATGGTATCATGTCACCAAATGGCGACTGCCAGCCGCCGAGAAATAATGTAGCAATCACGCCAGATACTGCGAACATCTGTGCATACTCAGCAAAGAAAAACATTGCAAACAACATTCCTGAATATTCGATGTGTACGCCTGCTACGAGTTCCGAATCCGCTTCAGTTAAATCGAATGGTGTTCTGTTTGTTTCTGCAAGTGTAGATATAAAAAGGATTGCTGCTGATACTACCATTATCGGTATTAATACTATTTTGTATATTTCACCGGGTCCGCCGAAAATATACCAGTTAAATATACCGCCGCCTTGTGCCACAGCATAGTTGTTCATGCTCAGTGTTCCTGTCAGCATAACTATAACTATTGCCGATAAAGCAGTAGGAATTTCGTAGCTGACTATCTGTGCAACAGTTCTCATTGCACCGAATAAAGAGTACTTATTATTCGAAGTCCAGCCTGCCATTAGAACACCAACTACGCCAAGCGATGTGATTGAAAAGAAATAGAACAGACCAATGTTTAAATTGACTCCCATAAACACCGAACTGAAAGGTAAAATCGCATAGCCCATAAAAGCGGCAGTAAATACTATAAACGGTGCCATTCTGAAGTAAAGCTTATCAGATTTTGTGGGATTCACAATTTCCTTCTGGACTAACTTGATACCATCAAGTATTGTCTGCAAAAGTCCGAATTTATCTGTTCTGTTCGGTCCTATTCTGTTTTGCATCCAGGCAGATATTTTTCTTTCTGCCAGAACAGCATACAGAGCAAACACACTAACATATACAAGTATAGGAACGGGTATTAAAATGTAGGTTAACAGATTATTCCCAAACCATTGTGTAAATATGTTTTCCAATTTATATATTTAAAATTTAATTATTGTTTAAATTATCTGTCAATACAACCGAGTACAATATCAAAACTTCCGAGTATCATAACCACGTCTGCAATCATATGCCCGCGTGATATCTGATTTATCACACTTAAATTACAGAACGAAGTCGAACGTGCTTTTACCCTGTATGGGTTAAGGCTTCCGTCACTAACTACGTAGTATGCAAGTTCGCCCTTCGGGGATTCTGTTCTGACGTATGCTTCCCCTACTACAGGCTTAACTCTTTTCGGTACTGCAGACTGAACATCACCCTCAGGAATGTTATCTATTGCCTGCTCGATGATTCTTAATGACTGTTCGATTTCGTATGCACGGACAATATACCTGTTCCAGCAGTCGCCAACTGTTCCGCGCTCGCCGGTACCAACGCAAACATCAAAATCAAATTTATTGTATATCGAATACGGATCGTCTTTTCTCAGGTCGTACTTTATTCCCGAACCCCTGAGCGTCGGACCGGATACTCCGGCATTGATTGCAACGTCAACAGGAAGAATCCCAATGTTTGCAGTTCTTTCTATAAAAATCTTGTTGTAGGAAAGCAAATCATTCACTTGCTTGACGCGGGGTCTTAGATATTTAATAAGTTCTTTTGTCTTAGTAATGAATTCCGGTGTAATGTCGTGGGAAACACCGCCTACCCAGATGTAGTTATAGAGCAATCTTGCACCGCAGACTATTTCGAACAGTTCAAGAATTCTTTCTCTGTCCATAAAGCAGTAAAGGAACGGAGTGAAAGCTCCTGCATCATTGCCGTATGTACCGATAGCAACAAGGTGCGAAGCAATCCTCTGTAATTCACACATAATAACCCTTATGTATTCAACTCTTTCCGGAATCTCCAGTCCGAGAAGTTTTTCAACAGCAAGTACGTAAGCAAGTTCATTGTTCATTGAATTCAGGTAATCCATCCTGTCAGTATAAGGAATAACCTGGGGATATGTCATAGCCTCTGCATGTTTTTCAAAGCATCTGTGCAGGTAACCGAGTTCCGGTTTTACATCGTTTACAATCTCACCGTTTAATTTTAAAACCAACCTTAGAACCCCGTGTGTTGAAGGGTGCTGGGGTCCCATGTTTATAGTCAGTTCTTCTGTTCTTATGTCTGCCATTTTTGAAAATGAAATTATTAATATTAATAAGGAACTTTCATTCCTTTATAAAATTCAGGTACTTTATAATCTTTTCTCAGCGGATGTCCTTCCCAGTCTTCTGAAAGCAGTATTCTTCTTAAATCAGGATGACCTTCGAATGTTATTCCAACTAAATCAAAAGCTTCTCTTTCGTGCCAGTCCGCTGCTGCCCATACATCGCTGACCGTTTTTACAACGGGTGCGGATTTAGGAACCACAACCTTTATTACAAGTTTGTGGTGATGGACATATGAATATAAATGGTATACAACAGCAAGGTTATCCTTGTCGTAATCCATACCGCTCAGGCAGGAAAGATTATCGAACTGCAGTGACTCTTCATCTCTGAGGAATAAAGATACAGCATTGATTTTATCTGCCGAAACGAAGAAGAACGGATACGTGGGAACGTCTGTTTTAATCTCTCCGATTCCGTCTTCGAATACTCTTTTTAATTTTTCGTATACTTCGTTTGTTTCCATATTTGATTTACTACGCTTGTTTTTTTGCTAAAGATTGTTCTCTTATTCTTTCCTGGAGTTTTATGAGACCTTCAAGCAGTGCTTCCGGTCTTGGCGGACATCCGGGAACGTAAACGTCTACTGGAATGATTCTGTCAATTCCTTTAAGAACATTGTAACCGTGCTCCCAGTAAGGGCCGCCGCAGTTTGCACAGCTTCCCATCGAAAGACAGTATTTAGGTTCAGGCATCTGGTCCCAGAGCCTTTTGATTCTTGTAGCCATTTTCAGTGTGACAGTACCCGATATTAATATAATATCGCAATGTCTTGGAGATGGTCTTGGAATAATTCCGAACCTGTCGAGGTCATAATGCGAAGCAGAAGTTGCCATCATTTCAATAGCACAGCAGGCAAGCCCGAAGAACATCTGCCACATTGACGATAACCTGCTCCAGTTAAGTAATTTATCGGCGGAAGTGATAATTATGTTTCCGCTTTCGAATTGTTCAACTCTGTTATCGAGTTTATTAAGTATTCCCATAATTATATTTCGCTTTTGAATATTTGTCTATCGAGTTTCGGTACTATTGGCTGAGGTTTATCCCAGTACAGGTCTCCTTTGGCATAAGCATAGATAAACCCTACAATCAGAATAAACAGGAAAATTGCCATCTCAATGAAAGCAAGAAGTCCCATTTGTTTGAAGACAACAGCCCAGGGGAAGAGAAAAACAATTTCAACATCAAAGATAATAAATATCAAAGCAACAACGTAGTAGCGGAAATTAAAACGCACCCACGTATCACCAACAGTATCTTCGCCGCATTCGTAAGTTGAATCTTTGCCTTTGGAGGCGAAACGGGGACCTATAATTTTTCCGGAAATTACAGCGATTGCAACAAAACCAATCGATATAATCATAAAGATTAGAACTTGCCCAAAATCCGATAACATGAGGTATTTACTTTTTAAATAATTTTTAAAAATTAATTGAAAGTAAATTAAAGAAAAATGCTAATAAATGAAACTTATTTCACCTGAATAAAATGTGGAAATATTTTTGGAGTTGCTATTATCAGATATTTTTATCTTAATCCCGCCGTCATCCCTGATGCCAATAATCTGACCGTCTATTTCTGCATCCGAATCGGAAGTCCTGAATTTAATATTCTTTCCTTCCATACCGGAATTCAACCGCCATAACTCCATCAGTATTTCTCCCTGTTCGAGCAGTCCGAGGTTTGAATAGAAATTTTTCATAATAATATTCACTAATTCTATTAAGGGAAAGTCTCTGTTATAGTATTTTTTGAGAGAAGTGGCTTTTCCTGAAATTTCTTCCGGGAAATCAACCTGATTTACGTTAATTCCTATACCTATCACAAACTTTTTCGGATTTTCATTGAAGTTTATCAGTTCGGTTAGTATTCCCGATACTTTTTTGCCGTCCAGCAGAATATCATTTGGCCATTTAAGTCTTAGTATATCATCGTCTTTTGTATCCAGATTAAGCAATACCAGATATTCCCTTATTGCCCTGTGTATTACGTATGATGTGTAAAAATTTACGAGAAAAACTTCTTTTATGTTCAGCCACTTTATTATTGAAAGCGTGATGTCTTTGTTCTTTTCGGACTTCCATTTTCTGTTAAACCTGCCTCTTCCTGCCGATTGCTGTCCCGAGATAACAAGCACATCATCTTCATCCGCCAGGGTCTTTGCATAATTATTTGTAGATTCTACAGATTCGAGATAAAATACATTCTTTATACCAAACCCGTTCAGATTTATAAAATCTATCATTTCTTCCTTGCGGGTTTATCCGATTCGTTGTTGCTTTTTGATTCTCTTTCATTCACTTTCTTTTTCACAGACCTTGCACCGCCGTCATCGCTGGACTTGTTAGTTATTTTTTCTTCAT
>CAIUQV010000525.1 GCA_903901375.1 uncultured Ignavibacteriota bacterium | reverse complement strand
ATTATTTCGGCATAATGTCTGAACTCTTCGTCTTCGAGAGAATTTTGAAGAACTTCTGAGAAGCCGAGAATTCCAACCATAGGAGTTCTGAGTTCGTGGCTCATATTTGCGAGGAAGTTTGACTTGATTCTGCTGAGTTCTTCAGCTCTTTCTTTTGCATTAATTAATTCCTCGTCTGCTTTTTTTCTTGCCGTAATATCCCTGCAAACACCTTCGTGCAGTATTGTATTACCATATTCATCTTTCCGATATCTGCAAAAATCCTCAATCCATATTTCAGAACCATCTTTTTTCTTAAGTCTGTACATTTCAGAAACAGGGTTGAATTCTTCTCTTTGCGGAGCATTAACATCTCTGTCTTTCTTGCTAAAATACAAAGCCTCAGTGATATTAACGTTCATTAGTTCTTCTTTACTATCGTAGCCGAGCATTTTAACAAAAGCTGGATTTACATAAACAAACTTTCCTTCCGGGAGACTTTTGTAATAACCTTCGGGCATTGATTCAACAAGGTTAGCAAAGTTTTCCTCGCTGACTCTAAGTTCTCTTTCGGCAAGTTTACGGTCAGAGATATCCATATGAGTGCCGGACATTTTCAGGGGGTTCCCTTTTGAATCATATTCAACGACCTTACCTACGGAGCGCAGCCAAACCCATTCGCCTGATTTTGTTTTGCGTCTATATTCCATAGAGCGAGATTCGCCTGAGAAAATACACTCTTTAAATTTGTACTGTATTTCATCTAAATCTTCCGGATGAATATTTGACAACCATTTATTTAATGTGGAAGAAAACTCATCAGGTTCGTATCCTAATATTTTAGTATAGCTATCGCTTACCTGGATTTCGCCTGTGGGGATATTAAGTTCGAACCATCCCTGTTTAGATGCCTGCATAGCGAGCCTGAGCTTTTCTTCGCTGATTTTTAAATCGGCAATAGATTTTTTGCGTTCGGTGATGTCTCGAACGATGTTCATAATAGCAGGTCTGTTATTGTACATTATCAGAATAATAGTAATCTCAACATTAACCCAATGTCCGTCTTTATGTCTGATGCGGGTTTCGGCGTACACACTTTTATTTTCCTGTAACAGTTTTCTTCTTTCATTCAGAAGTTCATCGTTTATGTTTTCACCAAGGTCGAAAACGGTAAGATTCTTATATTCTTCTTTTGTGTAGCCGAGCATCTTTGCGGCGGCGTCATTCACTTCCACAAACTTACTAAGTTTTTCATCGTTGTTGATATAGAATATTGAAATACCGTCGTTATTAGATTCAAAAAGCGTGCGGTACTTTTCTTCACTGCTTCGGAGTTCTTCTTCAGCCTGATTTCGTTCAAGTTCGCCTGCTGCACGTATTGCCACCATTTTAAGAATTTCTTCAGCAAGCTGAGGGTTTGCAAGAGGCTTTTTGTCAATAACAGCAATAAGGCCTATGGGTTTTCCTTTAGAGTTGAAAAGCGTAGTACCGATATAGCTTTCTGCGTTTAATACCTGCAGTGCAGCATCGTTGGGAAATAAATCACAAACATTTTCCGGGAATACACATATAGATTTATTTACAACATCGCCGCAAGGAGTGTCTTTAAGTGCATATGTTATATTTGTTTCAAACATACCTTCGTTGTAAACTGCAACGGTAGAAGCGAGAAGTCCATCGGTCTCAAGTTTATCTATGCAAACATATCCCATATTGAGAGTCTTGGAAATATATTCAGCCAGTTCCATAAAGAAGCTGCCGCCTTTACTTCCGCACTCGATTAAAAATGCCTGGGTATCGGTGATTTTCTTTTTATCAGTTATATCCTGAAAAGAGCCCTGCAATTTATAGACTGATCCATTCTTGAAAATGGGCTCACCTAAAGTCCGAACCCATTTATGATTTCCTTTAGCAGTAATCATTTCAAGTTCAAGGTCGTAGGGGATACCTTTTGTGATGGCATCTGTGATGGCATTAACAATAATTTCTTTGGATTCGTTTACATAAAAACTCAAACCGATTTCAGCATTGGTAACTAAACTCGCGTCCACTTCATGAATATGTGCAACTTCTTTTGTCCAAGAACCCTTTTTTGTTTTAACATCAAATTCCCAACCGCCTATTTTTGCAATACTGCCCATAACAGCGAGTAGCTCCTGGCTTTTAATGAGCTCCTTATCTTTTTCCATAAGACTCTGCAGTATGAATCTTTGTCTGGAATTGTAAATAAATGCAGCAAAAGTAGACGCAAACAGAACCATCAGGATAACGATGATGCTGATAAAATACGCTCTGTATTTCAATTCGGCGTATACTTCATCCTTATCGATTTTTGAATTTATGTACCAATTGGTACCTTTTATCTGAGTAACGTAAGCAAGAACTTTGTGTCCGCGATAGTCAACGCCATCTACGATACCCCTTTCACCATTAACAGCTTTAACGGCAGGGAGGTCTTTTTGAGTCAGGGGAATTCTGAGCTTCAGTGCGGTATTTGGCTGATGGCGCAATTCATTGATGATTAAAACATAGTCACCATCTTTTTCATAAAAAGTAGTTTCGGCGGTTTCGCTTTCCGTAGGCCACTTTTGCATTAAAGGAAATAAATATTCAGCGGGGTCTATAGCAAAGACAAGAAATCCGATAAGTTTGTTTTCTTTATTGATGTTCGGAGAAATGACGAGAAGATGAATTTTCTTGTGATGGTTGCAATACCTGAAATCGCTGAACATAGTAACGCGTTTTTCCCGAGCAAGCTGTATATCCCTTGTATAGGCGCTATCTATAATGTTATCGTTATCTTTTGCAGCAAGAACTACTTTGCCTTCTGAGTTCGTAAGATAGATGTTTTCATAATTAAAACTCTTTATACGGTACATAAGGCGGTTGATGATGACTTCTTTCAGGTTTGGTGCACCTTTACCATTGATGAGGTCTTCGACTTCATGAAGCGAATAAGGATTTTTGGAAACGTTATCGGCGTTCTGGATTTTTTCCTCCATCCACTTATTAATCTGTTCGATTTTAAGTTCGGCGATGGCTTCGAGATTCTGGCGCTGGTTATGAACGATTATCCTCTCTTCGTACCTGTAATAAAAGTAACCGGCGAGAATTGCAACGATAATAAAAGCAATAGAGATGAAAGCTAAATATTTTTTCCTTAAATCCGAGGTAGAAGCTGCCGCACCCATTTTCCCAAAACTTTAGTTTGTCGAAATTATTTAAGTAGCATTTAAATACGAAAATAACTTAAAGCGGTTTTTTTTACAAGTGCTAATTTAGTCAGCGGAGGCGCAGTTCTGTGTAAACGCCTTTTGATTTTTCGGCTTTTTTAAGGCGAAGTTGCATTTTCTTCTGAACCAATTCGTCGTGCTGAAAATCGAGGTCAGCACCTTTGTAAAGATAGCTTGTTGAATTCGTCCACATTCTTTTCCCATTAATGGAATTGAAAATAAGAGAGAGATAAATGCGGACTCTTCTGTAATCGTCTATGATTTTAAATGCGCCTTTGTACTTTTTGGATTTAATCCGCGCCTTTTTGCCTGCTTTGAATTTACAGTTGACGAGGTCGGTTTCAAAAGTGAGATAAGCGTTATGCTTTAGAACCTGACGCCCTTTGCGATTAGAAGCGGGTGAATTGAGATAAATCATAACTACGGCAACGCAAGGGGGCTTGAGATTTTCGATAAATTCTTTTGTGGGAATAAATTCGATTGTGAAAAAATCTTCTTCGGGAATGAAATTATCAATCTCAACATCTAAGCCGTCTATGAGTATTTTTGCGTGCTTGTCCAT
>CAIUQV010000524.1 GCA_903901375.1 uncultured Ignavibacteriota bacterium | reverse complement strand
TGTGCGCTATGTGTACTAAGTGGTAAAAAACTCTAGAAAATCCCTCTGTTGTGTTCTCTTCTCACTTCAGCGTCGAACCCTTTGCCGACCACCATTCATAAACCTCCGCAGTCAGCCTTCCCGATTTCACCGCAGGATCTTCCGCCGCAAGCTGCTCAGCCTCTTCCTTTGTCTTTACCGTAAAAATAAATATTCCCCTTAAATCTCCCTTCCCGCCAAAAGGTCCCGCTATGCAGAGTTTACCTTCTTTAGATAATCTCGAAATATTTTCCATGTGCCCCTTCTGTATTTCCGCCGCAGTTACCGAATCCTGAGTTCTGTTCGGACCCGTCTTCAGCAGACACATATAATATTTTTTCATTATATAAGTTACGTCTCCATCTTTCATCTCAAACTCATCCTGTGCAAACCCTCTTCCGCTGGCAGCGAATAATATCAGTAATAGAATAAACCGAATTGTAGTATTCATATTGTTTTCCCTTTTATAATTGTTCTTCTCTGTATTTATTTGGATCTCTAAAAATTATCAGCGCAAATCCGCTCTTATCGTCTTTTATCCGCGCTCCATTCTTTCATCTTTATCTTTCTTCTCTGTGCACTCTGTGTACTCAGTGGTAAAAAACTCTAAAAATTATCAGTGCGAATCCGCTCTTATCGTCTTTTATCCGCGTTCCATTCTTTTCATCTTTATCCCCTCTTCTCTGTGCTCTCTGTGTCCTCAGTGGTAAAAAACTCTAAAAATTATTAGTGCGAATACGCTCTTATCGACTTTTATCTGCGTTTCGTTCTTTCATCTTTATCTTTCTTCTCTGTGTGCTCTGTGTACTCAGTGGTAAAATTTTCTTAATAATTCTTTTCATCTATTTATAAAATATTTCATCTATAAATATATAAGCATCCTCTCCCGCACCAAGATGCCAGCTCGGTATCTTTCCGTAATTCTTTGCTTTCACTTTTATGTAAGAACATTTCACCCGTTTATTCAGTTCGGTAATAAAATCTTTTGTGGATACATTCAAGTCTGTGTCTGCTACTGTGTTCTTTACAGTTCCAATCGATACATAATTCACCCCGTCTTCCGATACATAAAACTCCGCATCCACAGGCATCCATATCCAGCTTCTTGCATCCTGCAAAAATCCTGCCCCGACAGATTTAATTTCCATCGGTTCTTTAAATTTCAGCACTGCCTCAAAATCCTGTCCCTGATATCCCTGCCATTTTCCAAGCCGCCAGTTTGTCTGCCCGCGCAGGCCATCTATCAGGGCTTCCGGACCTCCTGCCGTATATTCATTCCCTGGTTTTGAGATTAATGTCACACTCACATTATTCGGAACTTTGTTGAAAAACGACTCCGTAAAATAACTGTACTTCGTTCCGTTCAGTGAATTAGCATAAGTCATTATCCTTGAATTCTCATATATAGTAAACGGTTTTGTGTACTTTATATATTTATCTGGTGTGTTGTCTCCGTTTATATTGTAGTATATGTCTGCTTTAGGAAAATTCACGGCAATCGAAATCGTTAATGAATCTTTAAAAGTATTCTGTCCTGTACTTAAATAAGGCGATGGAATAAGCTCATTATAATCAGGCGTTGTCTTCTCTTCAAACATATATTTTTCAACTCCCTTTTCTCCGAATGACTTTGCAGGTTTGTTTCCCATCACAAACTCCACACTCTTGCCTTCAAGTATTTCATCAACCGTAATGTATGGACGTTTATCCTCTCCTGTATAATTCTGTACGTAAAAGTTTTCGTCCGATACGTTGTTTGCCGTCAGTGTAAACGTCTTTCCGCTTTCAAGGTTTATCTTCACTTCATCAAAAATCGGACTTCCTATCATAAACTTTCCCGTTCCCGGCGTTACAGGATAAAATCCCATTGCACTCAGCACGTACCACGCTGACATCTGCCCGCAGTCTTCGTTGCCTATCAGCCCGTCAGGATTGTCTGTATAAAATTCTTTCATAATGTATTTTACCAGTTCCTGTGTTTTATGCGGCGACTTTGTGTAATTGTATAAATATGCAATGTGATGCGATGGCTCGTTGCCGTGCGCATACTGTCCTATCAGCCCTGTTATGTCAGACTGTTCTCTTCCGGTCGTCTTTGAGTCTGCCTTAAATAGCTGGTCAAGCTTTCCTTCTAAATCTCCCTTCATATATTCCGATAATTGCCTTACGTCCTGCGGAACATAGAATGAGTACTGGTATGAATTTGCTTCCGTGTAATTGTTGTCAACATCAGTAGGACTGAACGGACTCTTCCATCCGTTATTGTACCTCGGTCGCATAAACATCGTCTCTGGGTCAAACACATTCTTGTAAAACTGCGAACGCTTATAAAACTCTTCCCTGTATGTTTCGTTCTTGCTCCATCCCGCATATTTCGAAATGCACCAGTCGTCGTATGCATATTCAAGAGTCTTTGAAACAGATTCGTGTTCTTTCTCCGCAGGTATGTAACCGTACTTTCTGTAAGCGTCCAGTCCGTATATGTTCTGGTTTGCACTGCTTACCATCGCATCGAGCGCAAGCTTCGTATCAAAATCGTTTATACCGCTGTTGAATGCATCTGTTATCACAGGCACACTGTGATACCCAATCATACAGTCAGTCTCGTTAGCACATAGTTCCCATACAGGAAGTCTTCCTCCCTGTTCATATTCCAGAAGAAAAGTTTTTATGAAATCCGCCGAGCGTTTCCTCTCTATAATGTTAAGCAAAGGATGCAGCGCCCTGTAAGTATCCCACAACGAAAACACAGTATAATAATTATGATTTGCCTTATGCACTTTTAAATCCCTGCCAAGGTAAGAACCGTCCACATCATTAAAAGTATTCGGACAGATTGCCGTATGGTATAATGCAGTATAAAACACTCTTAGTATTTTCGTATCGTCAGACTTCACCTGAATCTTGTTCAGGTAACCGTTCCATAAAATATTTGCATCCTCTCTCACTTTGTCAAAATCCCAGTGGTTGATTTCCGCGTCGAGGTTCATCTTTGCATTCTCTTCGCTTATTGCAGAAATACCCACCTTCACCATAACAGGTTTATCCTTACTTCCAAAGTTTAAAACAGCGTTAACATTCTTCCCTTCTGCAAAAGCATTACCCTGCGAAATCTTATCGTCTGAATATACATTCACCTCTTTCATTTCCTCAGAAAACACAGCATAGAAATATACTCTCTGGTCCTTTGCCCAGTACTTCGAACGTCTCAGCCCCGATATTTCCTTGTTGTTTACTATCCTTAAATGCGACTCAAGCACT
>CAIUQV010000523.1 GCA_903901375.1 uncultured Ignavibacteriota bacterium | reverse complement strand
CTGTTGAACAGCACCAGTGCGTCAGCGCCAGCTGCATCCAGCTTCTTTGCCATGTTAGACATCGAAGAAAAGTAAGGGCTGAGCTTCATCGCAACAGGAATCTTAAGTTCCTTTTTAACTTTGATTAAATCCCTTAAATAAATTTCCTCTATCACTGCACCGTCTTTTTCGATGTTTGTCGGAATGTAATAGACGTTGAGTTCAAGACCGTCTGCTCCGGCTTCTTCAATCTGCTTTGCATACTTAAGCCATCCGCCCGCAGAGACACCGTTTAAACTTCCAATGATAGGAATTTCCACAGCACTCTTTAAATTACTGATGTGTCTTAAATACTGGTCGGGACCCATGTTATATTCGTTTGCGGCAGGGAAGTAGTTCAGCGCTTCTGCAAAACTTTCAGTGCCGTAAGACATGTAGTGGTCGAGCTCACTTTGTTCGTGCGTGATTTGTTCTTCGAATAAAGAATAAACCACAACAGCCGCTGCTCCTGCATCTTCAAGCTTTTTAACCATATCAACAGTTCTTGAAAGCGGCGAGGCCGAAGGAACAATAGGGTTCTTCAACTTCATTCCCATGTACGTTGTTGATAAATCCATAATACTATTATTTAAAATTTTAAAATTAATTAATTATTTTTGTTCTGCTTTAGCATCACCTGTGCCTGCCATCTTTTCATAAATCTTCCATTTCTCGTCAACAAATTCCTGTGCGTGTTTCATAAGCATTGCTGCGTGTTCCGGTTCTGACTTTGTCAGCATCTTGTATCTTGTTTCCTTGTAAGCATAATCTTCAAACTTAATCTTCGGTGCACCTGAATCGAGTTTCAGAGGATTCTTGCCGAGTACTGCATTTCTCGGGTCGTATCTGAACAATGTCCAGTGTGCTGAATCAACTGCTGCCTTCTGGTTTTCGAGTGCCTTCGTCATATTGATACCGTGTGCGATACAATGTGAGTAAGCAATGATGATTGATGGTCCGTCGTAAGATTCTGCTTCGAGGAATGCTTTCAGTGTTTGTGTGTCGTTTGCACCCATCGCAACTTTCGCAACGTAAACATGACCATAGTTCATTGCCATCATTCCAAGGTCTTTCTTTCCGACAGGTTTTCCTGATGCTGCAAACTTCGCAACTGCACCCATCATCGTTGACTTTGACATCTGACCGCCTGTGTTTGAATATACTTCTGTATCGAGTACAAGAATGTTCACGTTCTTTCCCGATGCGAGTACGTGGTCAAGACCGCCGTAACCGATGTCGTAAGCCCATCCGTCGCCGCCCATTATCCAAACTGATTTTTTTACGAGATAATCAGCAAGTGATATCAAGTCTTCTGCTTCGGGTGAATCTATTTTCTTTAGTTTATCTTTTAATACTGCTACTCTTTCTCTCTGGTCGTATATGCCGGTTTCATCAGACTGGTCTGCATTTAAAATGTCATTTACAATCTGCTCGCCAACTTGTGATGAAAGTCTTTGCAGTAATTCTTTTGCGTATTCATTGTGCTTGTCGATTGAAAGTCTCATACCAAGTCCGAATTCGGCGTTGTCTTCGAAGAGAGAATTAGACCATGCAGGTCCTCTGCCATCGTTGTTCTTTGCCCATGGGGTTGTTGGTAAGTTACCGCCGTAGATTGATGAACAGCCTGTTGCGTTTGCAATGATTGACCTGTCACCGAATAACTGTGAAACAAGTTTAACGTAAGGAGTTTCTCCGCAGCCTGAACAAGCGCCGGAGAATTCAAACAACGGCTGTAAGAACTGACTGCCTTTTATTGTTGTTACGTTTGCCTTTGTTCTGTCGAACTCAGGAAGCGTTAAGAAGTAATCCCAGTTTGTTCTTTCCTGTTCGCGTAATGGAATCTGCGGAACCATATTAAGAGCCTTGAGCTTAACTTCTTTCTTATTCTTTGCAGGGCAAATCTCAACGCATAAGCCGCAACCTGTACAGTCTTCAACAGCAACCTGAATCGAATACTCAGTACCGTCTGCAAATTCTTTTCCTTTTGCTTTCATATGCTTGAAGGATGCAGGTGCACCTGCGAGTTCTTTCTCGTCATATGCTTTAATTCTGATAGTTGCGTGTGGACAGATGATTGCACACTTACCGCATTGAATACAAACATCAGGATCCCATGCAGGAACTTCGAGTGCGATATTTCTCTTTTCCCATTGTGCAGTGGCAGAAGGGAATGTACCGTCAACCGGCATCTGGCTTACAGGAATATCATCTCCAAGACCTTCTAAAATCTTTGAAAGTGTATTCTTTACGTAATCCGGAGCTTTGTCGGAAACAGTAGGAGGAATTTCGATGTTGCTTAATTTCATTTTTGAAACATCAACCTTAATAAGGTTTTCCAGTGTTTTGTCGACAGCATTGTAATTTTGTTTTACAATCTCATCGCCCTTCATTCCGTAACTCTTTTTAATCGATTTCTTAATCTGTGCAATTGCTTCATCTTTTGTAAGTACACCCGAAATTGCGAAGAAGCAGGTCTGCATGATTGTGTTCACTCTTGAACCCATACCGGTTTCTTTTGCAACCGAGTAACCGTCAATAACATAGAAGTTTAAATTCTTATCTTTAATCTGCTGGATAACTCTTCTTGGAAGTTTCTCAAGTGTTTCATCAAGACTGAAAGGAGTATTCAATAAGAATACGCCGCCGTCTTTTAAATCCTTTAGCATATCAAACTTTTCAAGAAGGTTGAACTGGTGACAGGCTACGAAATCTGATTTTTGAATCAGGTAAGTTGACTTAATAGGTTTCTTGCCGAACCTTAAGTGTGAAACCGTAGTGGAGCCGGATTTCTTCGAATCGTACACAAAGTAACCCTGTGCATAATTGTCAGTTTCTTCACCAATAATTTTAATCGAATTCTTATTCGCACCGACAGTTCCGTCTGCACCTAATCCGTAGAATAATCCGCAGAATAAACCTTCTATATCAATTGCAAAATTCTTATCGTAATCTAAACTTGTGTGTGAAACGTCGTCGTTAATACCAATCGTAAAATGATTCTTTGGTGCGTCTTTCTTTAATTCATCGAAAACACCTTTAACCATAGCAGGTGTAAACTCTTTTGATGAAAGTCCGTATCTGCCGCCAATAATCTTCGGCATTTTTTCAAGCGGACAATTTTCACTCAATGCTGTAACTACATCCTGATAAAGAGGCTCACCGATTGAACCGGGTTCTTTTGTCCTGTCAAGAACTGCAATGCTCTTTACTGATTTCGGAATTGCATTAACAAAATGTTCTATTGAGAATGGTCTGAAGAGTCTGACTTTTAACAGTCCGACTTTCTCTCCGAGTTTCTCTGTCATATATTCAATAGTTTCTTCGGCAGCTTCTGCGCCCGAACCCATAAGAATAATAATTCTATCTGCATCTGGGGCTCCGTAATAATCGAATAAATTATATTTTCTTCCGGTAACTTCAAAAAACTTATCCATAGATTTTTGAGTTATACCAATGCAATCATTGTAGAAATTATTAACTGTTTCTCTTCCCTGGAAATATACGTCAGGATTTTGTGCTGTACCTCTGATGAAAGGATTATCGGGAGTCAAAGCTCTTGCTCTGTGCATTTTTACAAAATTATCATCAATCATAGCTCTTAAATCTTCAACATTGAGCTGCTCAATCTTAACGACTTCATGCGAGGTTCTGAAACCATCGAAGAAATGTAAGAAAGGTAATCTTGATTCGAGCGATGCCCTCTGAGCAATCAAAGCAAAGTCCATAACTTCCTGAACATTGTTTGAGCAAAGCATTGCAAAACCTGTCTGCCTTGTTGACATAACGTCTGAATGGTCGCCGAAAATCGAGAGTGCTTGTGCTGCGAGTGAACGTGCAGTAACGTGAAAAACAGTTGAAGTAAGTTCACCTGCAATTTTATACATATTAGGTATCATCAGGAGTAAACCCTGAGATGCTGTGAATGTGGTTGTAAGTGAACCGCTTTGTAAGGCACCATGTACTGCGCCCGAAGCTCCGCCTTCACTTTGCATTTCATAAACTACTGGAACGGATCCCCAGATATTTTTCTGACCTACTGCTGACCATGCATCAGAGAACTCACCCATTGGTGAAGAGGGAGTAATGGGATAAATCGCAATTACTTCGTTAGTCTGGTGTGCAACATAAGCCGCCGCTTCATTTCCATCAATAGTAACTTTTTTCCTTGTGGACATTAAAAAGGACTCCTTATAATTAAATTAACATAAAATTTTGAATTTACTAATAGTAAAGTTTGTATCGTATCAAATAATTTTAATAACAGTAAACGGGGATTCCAAAACTGAAGTCAAATCATCTACATTACACAAATTTAACGTTTTTAAATTAATGAAAATAGACAAAAATTAAGTACGGAGGGTGTTTATTTACAAAAGTTAAAGATAATACGGATAAAATTGTTTAGAATTGTTTAAAGTTTAGCGGTCATATCCGAATATCAACGAACCTTTCGAAATTATTAACAAAAGTGACCAAAATTACTTTAAAAGCACTGCTCTTTTCACATCTTTATACCCATTTGATTCGAGCAAATAAAAATACACACCTGAGGATAAATGTCCTGCATTCCAGTTTGCTTCATAAGTACCGGCTCTCAGACTATTATTCACAATCTCTCCTACTTCTTTTCCCGAAACATCATATATTCTTATTCGGGTAAGACCATCTTTCGGAATCTGAAATTTTATCTTAGTCTGTGAATTAAACGGATTCGGATAATTGTTAAATAATTTATATTCAACGGGCATTTCACTCGAAATATTTATAATACCAGTAGGCCTTACTCTGAACCTGAAAACAGTTGACCATGGACTTTCTCCTAAAGAATTAAAAGCTTTTACTCTCCAGAAATATTTTGTATTAAGACTCAAAACTCCCAGTCTTATAACAAAAGGAGTATTCGCAACAACAGTATCAAAATTTATTGTACCAAAAAGTGAATCGGTTGACACCTGAATCTGATAACTTACAGCATAAAAATTACTATCCCATAAAAAATATGGGTTTTGTAACGCATTCACCGAATTATCCAGTGGCAGTAATAAAGTCGGTGCAACCGGCTTATTTAAAAATACAGAAAAGGCAGAATCTTTTGTGTAAATGTTTGCAAACTGATCTAAAACAATACATTTATGAAATCCTGTAGAAGCTTTGCCATCAATAAATATGTTTCCTGACAAAGTTGTGTCGTTTACAATAACAATATTATTTGTTCCAACTCCGATACTGTCAAAAAACACTTCAAAATAAGGTGACAATGTCCATTCGGTACCTGTTCCATGAACAGTAATCGGGAAAGTATTTCCTTGAGTTCCTGTATCCGGAACAACGTAAGAAACAGCCTGAGGATAAAGTAACTCCGAGTTTGAAAGAAAAATAAATAATAATATTAT
>CAIUQV010000522.1 GCA_903901375.1 uncultured Ignavibacteriota bacterium | reverse complement strand
GGCATACGAAATATTTCTTGCAATAAAATCTTATCATGGGTCTTACATAAAAGTACCTGTTATCGGAAACATAATTTACAAGAAAGTTTACGGAAACCAGTAACGGAAAATTTTAAGAAGGAAAGAATATACCCCGTGATTGTAGAATCAGGGGTATTTGCTTTATTTCCCGAATGCGTTAAAATCATAAGTAAATTTCAATTCTCCGAATGTACCTTTCAGGTAGTTCTTTGCCTGAAGCTGGTTGCCAATGCTCGCATCGATAGAAAAATTATCATTAAAGGAAATTGAGGTCCCGACATCAATCATATTTGTCGGAGGGTCATACTTAGCATAAATACCGCTAATATCCGCATAGACAGTGATGTTATCCGAAACATTAAAATTTGGATTAATGTTAAAACTGTAAATAGCATAAGGATTGTTACCGTCCCACCCAGCACCAAGGCTATAGTCAAAATAAGTAACGTCAGAAACAGTGCTCTCCATATTAATTACACCGAAATACCCAAGCTGGTCGACCTGAAAATTAGAATAACCTGTTTTAGGAAGAAAGAACTGATTCTGAAAATACATACCTGGTCTGGATTTATGCTCTTCCATAATACCAAGGTTTGCACCGAGCATAATCGTATTAAGTCCGTCGGAAGTTTTATTTGCCTTTATGCTCCTGTTGATATTTGTCATTGACATAGATGCATTTGAAACAATTTTTCTGTAACCTGTAATCACTTCAAGTGAAAGCCTGTCAACGATACCCACTTCCACATCCAGTTCGGGAAGCATATAATCATTGGATTTACCCTCAAGAATAAATTTATTAATAATATAATTACCCCTCACACTGCCGTAAGTTAAACTTGCATTCAGAGAAACATAACCCGGCAATTCAATACCGCCGTAAGTAGGTTCATTGTATTCTTTTGACTGGGAAAAAGCATTTGCCGAGAAAAGAACAACAAGAAAGAAAGATAAACAGAATTTAAATAATTTCATAAAGTATAATAATATTATAAACCGAATGACAAATTAATTATATTATCTGATATAATAAAGGATTATTGAGAATACATCATATGGAAAATATATTTACCAGACTCCTGCGCCGACTTCGAATACGTAGCCGAGGTTTTTGATTAACGGGAATCCTTTGTTTTTGATTCCGATTCTTACTCCCCAGAAATCTGTAAGAAAGCTTAAGAATTTCAGGGGTGAGAAGATTACGTTTGCACGGAATTTAAGACCTGTTTCCATCACAAAGTCGGTGTTCCTTTTGGAGTTGCCGAGTTCGTCAACTTCCTTTACTACTTCTACACCAGCGGCGAAATACGGGTCCATGAAACGCGATGCCGATGGAGTGATTAAAAGGTTGTAACCAAAGTCACGGAATTTTTCGTTCTGAAGATATACTCTGTTTACCATCCAGCCGCCTATTAAAGGAGTTTCCACGTTTTTTACTATAAACAGAGGAAAGGTGAGCGATACTCCCCAGGCTTTATTATCGTATCGGGCATTGAAAGCAAATGACTTTATAAGCAAATCGCCTTCAAACCAGGAAAAGAACTTTCTTACATCGGTATTCTTTTTAATTACAGGCCATTGTTTAGCGACATATCCAGACATATCGTGTTCGAGAAGTTTATCGGGATAAGCGAGAACGGCATTTGGCATTGGCCGGAGTTCATACACGGCATTATCGGGAGAATAGATATTGTTCATAGTATATTTAGCTTTCCAGGGACTGTCGTCGGGCAAAGGAGGAAATACGCGGTGTTCGGGTCTTCTGGTTTTTGCCATGTAGCTCTGGAATTCGGCAGTGAACAAAGAACCCGTGCGAATTATGTCGCGCATTCCCCAGGCATCGTTAGTTCTTACGTTAACATCGTATCCCGGCGTGTAAACACCGTCGCCGTTTATGTCAGTACAGCTTGCGTGTTTACCTTCTTCAACAAGAATATGGAAAGGGAGTTTAAGCTCTGTGGACTTAAGATCTATATTATATATATTATCATACCAGGGAAGTGCGTGAGCTTTCGCCGTTACCTGCAGAAGAATTAATGCATAGTAATAAGTGCCGTCTTTTAGTTTTGTCTTTTTAACATAAACCTTGAACTGTGCCTGCTCCGTATCGTGACGATGTCCGCCAAGCCCCGCTTCGTTTTGATAATAATGCGAGTAATCAATGTCTATGCCTGATATTTTTGATAAATCAATAGTAGAATTGTTTAAGTCTGTTTTGTCTTTCTTAACAACGTCGCCTGTTTCGTTTTCGTTTTTCAGTATATTCCTGAACTGATAATAAACAACGGGTCTTGAAGAGTCTGGTTCAAACGGGAAGTTTGCAGGAATAAGAATATCCCTGCCCGATTTGTTTTTAAGCTCGGGTTCATCGGGTGAGAACCAGAAAATCGGAGCACAGTATGAAGCGAGTTCATTGTATGTCATTTCCGACTTTGTTCCTTCCCAGAATACGAATACGCCTGAGATAACTGTAGAGTCCTTTTCCTGTGCAAAAGATATACAGGTAAAGAGAACTAAAATTGCGACGATGTAAAGAAATCTATTATTCATAATTTAATATTATAAATATTAAAAGCCCCCTTTAATCAGAGGGGGCTTAACATACAAGAATGTTTAAAAACCTGTTTTCCAGCCGTAACCGAGTTTTATGCCAATCCAGGATTCTTTAACGGATTTTCCTGTAATATCGCTCGTAGAGCCGGTTGCATAATTATAAGTTAATCCGAATGCAACGTCGGAATAATGGCTGATATTGAAGACCAGTCCGAGTTCGGGCTGTACGAGGAAATGCCAGCTTCTTTCGGTCAAATCATAAACTCCAATGCTCAATCTTCTGCTGAGGAATAAAGCTCCAAGGTTAGCACCTATGTACGGTGTTATACCCTGACTGCCTTTGAAATAAAGCTGACCACCGGCAAGCAACGGAATTGTATTAATGTAACGGTTTTGTTTTCCTGAAATATCGGCATTTGGAAGTGAAAGAAGTTCTGTCGTTTCTTTAAAGAATACATTCCAGCCGAAAGAAAGACTAAGGCTAAGGTTAGGTCTTACAAATTTTTTAAGGTTAAGTTCTGCACCAATAAAACTGACATTAGGGACATATTCTTTCGAGTCTCCAAGAGGAACACCGAAGTTATAGTTCAAATACACTTCGTTTCCGTATTGAGCATTTGATTTTGATGAGCATAATAAAACCAATGCAAATATTATGATTAATGTATATTTTATACTTTTCATTTTCTTAGAATTAAGTTTAAGAAATTAATTAACTGCTTTTAAGTAAGGAGACTGTGTGAAACATTTGTCGATGCCGGTAGAAATCCTGGTTCCGACGTCTGTTCTTGTGCCGTCCAATACTCCGTTAACAATACCCATCCAGATGCCAGTCACTTTACCGGAGCCCGGCTGGATTCTTTTCTTATCGAACATTGAGACCATAACGGTACCCGTTGTAACTGTATAAGCGGTTGACCACGGATAATAGAAACCGCCGTAACCCCAGTTCCAGTAACCACCGGGATAATAGCTATTGATGTACAGGGTTGAAGATTTTGAGACGGCAAGTGTGATGATGATGTCTGCTGATGCGGTATCAGTAACTCTTGTATAACCCATATTCGTAAGATTATTCTGCACGGTAGTGCGGATAAGGTTATCGTACTCTCTGGAAATACTGTTACTGCCTGTACCGTCTGATATCTGATCAACGGAATCGCGCATAGCGAATTTTTTGAAGGAGCCGGTGAAATAGCTAAGGTCGTCGTGTAAAGTTATTACGACATCGTATTCAGACGGACTTGTGCTGCTATACGGGTAGCAAGAATAGAATGTTACTGATAATGCAAAGGCAAATACTATCAATAACAGATTACCGGTTAATTTTCTCTTTTTCATTTCAATGAATTTAATTAATGAAAATTACTTATTTACAAATACTTTCTGTTCCCCTATTCCCAATACTTTTGTTTTGTCTTCTATATTGTACTCTTTAATTAGTTTTTCGAGTTTGTACAACGGGTCGTTAACATCCGCAAGGCGGAATTGAAAGACTCCGTAATGTATAGGCATTAATACCTTTGCCTTTAAATCTATGAATATTTTTATTGCGCCTTCGGGATATACGTGACGCTTGTTGCCGCAACCGTTGCATTCATCGCAGGGACCGATAGGAATCAACGCAAGGTCTATGTTAAACCGTTCGCTAAGTTTTTTAAACGATAACGGGTCGTAACCTGTATCACCGCCGAAGTAAACTGTTAATCCGTTGTACTGAAATATAAAACCTGTGTATGAATGTTCACCCCAGAGAAACCCGTCCAGTCCATAGCGTCCACCCCAGTGCCGTGCATAGACGGTGTAAACTGTAATTCCGTT
>CAIUQV010000521.1 GCA_903901375.1 uncultured Ignavibacteriota bacterium | reverse complement strand
CTCTGGTTTATTTCTGTCTGGCTGTGTTGTTCCTTGCGGCAGGTCCGGGTAAATTTTCTGTGGATGGTTTAATCTTTGGTGAACGGAAGATATAATCTGTTATTTAATTTCTGTTTTCCTGCTGGAGCAAAGACTCATTCTTTTATTATCCACTTCAGCTCTTCGGGAAAGAGCTCGGGATTCAGCGCCTTGCGTATGTGTATGAATACGTCGTCAACTGATATATGACTCATGCACGACGGCGCCTTGCATCCGTAGTCGTGACCAAGATACAAACACGGACTGCAGTATTTGTCGCTCTGTATCAAAACCGTGTTCTTGCTGTACGCTCCCCACTTCGCAGGATTCGTCGGTCCGTGCAGTCCCATCGTCTTCGTTCCCATACACGATGCCAGATGAAGCATTCCCGTATTACTGCACACTATCAGCGTCACCCGTTTGATGATTGCCACCACATCGTCCAGCGAATACTTTCCTGAAAAGTTTATTATCTTTTCGCTGTCTCCGTATATTTCCCTCAGCCCTTTTTCCAGCGCTCCGCATTTCTCCTTTTCGTTCGGTGCTCCCGATATCAGCAGAACTATTTCGCTGTCGTATTCTATCAGTCTCTTCCCAAGCGAAACGTACCTTTCAATGTCCCATTCACGCGGTGCCCCAAGTCCTCCGCATCCGGGATGCAGCGTTATCACGCGCTTCCCCGCAAGATTGTGCTCTTCGAAAAAGTTATCAGCCGTAAGTTCGTTGTCTTCATTCAGGAAATATTCCAGCACGTAGTCGCTCTCGTAAACAGGCACAAACAGCGGCTGAAGCAAATCCATAAACGTGTCAAGCTCGTGCTTCTCACGCGAATGGTTTATCACACGATTGAACATAAAGTGCTTGTACTGCCCCTCTGTCTTGAACCCAACCGAGAAATCGTATTTCAGTAATGCTATTATTATCGGACTTATCCTCGACCACTGCTCAGTGTCAATTATTATGGAATATTTATTCTTCCTCAGTTCATAAATCATCTTTAAAAATCTCATCGGGTTCGAAAGGAAGTTATGTATGTTCTCTACTACTACTTTGTCAAGGTATGGTACTTTCTTTATTATCGAAACGTTTATGTCCGAACAAAGGAATGTGATTTCAGCTTTTGGGTATGAACGGCGCAGAGTCCTCAGCATCGGTATAAGCATTATGCTGTCTCCTATTGCCGCAAACTTTACTACAAGGATTTTCTGAACGTCGAAAGCAGGAAATGTTTTTCTTCTCTTAAATAGCAATGCAAGGAACATCAGGATTGGAATTCCTATCAGTCTGTCAAGCTTGCGATAAAGTAACTTCCGGTTCATTAATCTACATTAGGAAAATAATTTTGTAAATTAATCATTCATACATTGATTTACAAAATAATTCACGATACGATTGAGGTAAAATCACCCGACTTGTAGAAATCGCTGTATGCCGCTGTAAGCTTTTCTCTGTCAGTCTTTTTGAACAGTCCGTAAATCACCGCTCCGCTGCCGCTGAGTGACGCAAAAACTGCTCCTTTTTCCAGCAATGTTTCCTTTGTGTTTTTCAACACAGGATATTTCTGATATACCACTCTTTCAAAATCGTTGCGGAATAGTTCTTTATTGTCTATATCAAAAGAAGTTACTCCGCGCAGCACTGGCTCGAATTTATCACCCTCATTAAAACCTAAATTTTCATAAGCCCATTTTGTTGATACGTGCTGGTTCGGGTTCACAAGCAGTATGTCATAATCCAGTCTGAAGTCGTTCAGCAAATGAAGTTTCTCGCCCTTGCCCGTTGCGTAGCAGGGTTTCTGTATCAGGAAGAAAGGCACGTCGCTTCCTACTTCCAGAGCCGCCTGTATCACCTTCTCACGGTTTTCGCTTAGATTAATGTCGAAGTATTTCAGCAGAAATCTTATTATGGTTCCTGCGTCCGAACTTCCGCCGCCAAGACCGCCGCCTATCGGAATGTGCTTCGTAAGCTCTATCTCTATTCTGTACGTTTCCCTGATTCTGAAAGCTTTG
>CAIUQV010000520.1 GCA_903901375.1 uncultured Ignavibacteriota bacterium | reverse complement strand
TTGTTGGAACAGCAAGGCCGCCACATTGAACAGCGTAATATTTGGAATGCTGAATCTATGTTCGAAGTGGCGCAATTGCTAGGCGAATGTCTACGTGAAGTGCGCCAGCACGATGGTGTATTTTTAGCCCAGAACAATGTTGATGCTAGTGCTAATTTTATTCTTGGTGGACAAATCAAAGGCGAAAGGATGCGTTTGTTTTTGGTCTACGCCGAAGGTAATTTTATTGAAATCTGTGTTGTTGTAATTATCTGTTATTACAGTATTACGAAATTATTATTTCCACCTGATTTATTTCGGTTTTTTTTGAAATTATTATTGTATATTTTCCTGTGTATGAAAAACCTTAAGATATTAAAAGTTCTTTCTTCGTTGTCAAACAAAGAATTAAGAGAGTTCGAAAAATTTATTTCCTCTACTTATTATAATGAAGGAAGAAATTATCTGCCTCTTATAAAGATTCTTAAAAAATATCATCCTGAATTCGACCATCCTAAACTTACACAGGAGTTTATCTTTAAGAAAGCGTTTAATGGAAAGAACTTCAACAGAAAAGTTCTGCTTAACAGAATGTCTAAGGTTAACATCATTCTTGAAGAGTACCTGATTCAGAAAGCTGTTGATGAAGATAAACTAAAAAGGAAATTACTTCTTGCTAAATCACTCCTTAAAAGAGGTAATATAGAATATTATAAAACTGTCAGCGCTAACATCGGAAAAGAAATAAAGTCTTTACCTGCTGATAAGTCATTGCTTATGGAAAAAGAACTTCTTAAGCTGAATGCGGAATACTATTATTCTAATTCTGACTTTTACAATGCAGGTAATTGTATTGAAAAACTGACATTGTATAACTTTCTTACTGATTTTATCGTTTTGATGGACTGTAATCACGATTCGCATAATTATAAGCATTATTTTGATTATAAAAATGAACTAGGTGTCGTTAACGATGTGTTAAATGCAGGGCATATAGAAAGCACTTTCGCAAAGATAGCAGAATATGATTTTCCTCATAAAGACCTTTTTACTTTGCTATTCAACTGTTATAAGCTTGGTGTTAATACAGCAGATGATAGTATTTTTCATGCTACTAAAAAGTATTTTTATAGATTTTATAAGAGTATATCAAAAGAACTGCTTTATAAGGTCTACGCAAACCTTAATGAATACTGTACTAAAAAAATTAATCAGGGCTTTGGCGGTTTTGTTAAACATAAATTCGAAATATGTAAATTCTTTGTAGGTTCAGGGCTCTTCTCTGAACACTATAATCTTTCTGCAAATAATAAGTACCTCGATGCAGTTCAGTTTATCAATACTGTCCAGACTGGAATTTTAGCTAAAGAACTCGATTGGGCTGAATCTTTTATAGTTCTTTATTCAAAGTACTTAATGCCCGAAGAAAAAGAAGCTGTTTACGATTTCTGTTATGCAAAAATATATGCATCCAGAGGTGATTTTGTCAAAGCTCTCGAATCGGTTAAAAGAGTTAAGATGAATTCAGACTATTATAATGTGGAAACAAAAGTTCTATACCTGAAAATACTTTTTATGCTGAATAATTATGTTGAATCTTCAAACGTAGTGGAATCAATTCGTCATATTCTGAAAAAAAGAAATGTGATTTCAGAAAACAGGAAAGAAAGGTATGGAGAGTTTGTCAAATATTATAATATGGTATTCGAACTTAAATTAACTTTTAATGTTAAAACATATAAATTACTTAACAAAGAAATATCTGAAAAAAGTAATATGCCGGGAAGTTTGCTCGGATGGCTTTTAAACAGACTTGAAGAAATTAAAAGTGTTTATTCATAAATTATATTGCTTAAATGAGAAACTCTTTCTTTTATAATGTTATATCTTTCGCTGCTGTTGCTTTTCTGTTGATTAGCGGATGCTCTAAAAAGGAAAAAGTATTCTCAAATTTTGAAACATCTCCTGTTTCTGTTAATAAATATTCCGGCAATCCTGTTGCTGATATCTCGGTTCTTCCTGAATTGGGTGGAATAGGATTCACAGGTGAAGGCTGGAGTACAAATAGCACATATAATTTAATAACGGATTCCAAAGCCGTTAAAGGAGGAAAAATCACTTTATCTCTTCCTGATTTTCCTGTTACGCTCAGACCTTTTGGAATTAATTCAAACAGTTTCTTTAATGCTTATACAGATAATCTCTTCTACGAATCCTTGATTAGCAGTGACCCTGTTACCCTGGATTACGTTCCTATGATTGCTACTCATTGGAAAATATCCGAAGATAATTTAACTTTTAAATTTAGAATTAATCCCGATGCTAAGTGGGCAGACGGTTATCCCGTTACTTCTGATGATGTTATTGCTACCTGGAAGCTTATGAATGATGAGGGAATTATCGAACCTTACTTGAATCAGCTTGCTGGCTCATTTCTGGAACCGGTCGCCGAAAGCAGATATATCTTTTCTGTTAAATCAAAAATTAATTCATGGAGGCAGTTTTATTTGTTTGCTTCTTTGAAAATATTACCGGCACATTATATAAGAGACTTATCGGGAAAAGATTTTATCGAAAAATATCAGTACAGCCTTATTCCTGGAAGTGGTCCATACATAGTTCTTGACAATGATATTAAGAAAGGGGAGTCAATAACTGTAAGACGAAGAAGCGATTACTGGGGTGAAAATTTAAAGATGAACCTGGGGAAAAACAATTTCGATGAAATCAACCTGACATTTATCAATAATGATTTAATTCAGAAGGAAAAATTTAAAAGCGGCGAAATAGATGTCCTGCTTGTAAAAAAAGCATCGTCCTGGAAGTCCGATTTTGATTTCGATAAAGTTAAAAGAGGACTTGTAATTAAGAAAAGAGTATTTAATAAAACCCCGCGCGGTGTTTCTGGTTTATGTATTAATACAAGAATTAAACCGTTTGATAATGTTAATGTCAGAAAAGCACTTATTTATGCTTTCGATAGAATGAAGATGAATGAAAAACTTTTTGATAACGAATACTCACTTCTGAATTCATATTTTCCTGGCAGTATTTATGAAAATCCATCCAACCCTAAAGTCGGATTTAATCTGGATTCAGCATCTATGCTCCTGGCATTGGCTGGATGGGATACTAAAAACTCCGATGGCTGGCTTGTTCGTAATGGAAAAGTTCTGGAAATTGATCTTGAGTTTGTACGGGATATGGAATTTTTCCTTACTATTTTTCAGGAAGACTTGAAGAAAATCGGTGTCAGGTTAAATCTTAAAGAGCTCGACGATGCAGCATTGTTCAAATTAGGTAATGATAAAAAGTTTTCCATTCAATACGCAGCCTGGCAGGAATCGTTAACACCTAATCCTGAAATTTCATACTCGTCTAAAACAGCCGACGAAAAAAGTAATGCAAACTGGGCGGGTATTAAAGACAAAAATATTGATAATTTGTGCTTGCAGTATAACAATTCATACAATGTTAATGAGCGGACGGAAATTCTGAGGAAAATTGATAG
>CAIUQV010000519.1 GCA_903901375.1 uncultured Ignavibacteriota bacterium | reverse complement strand
GGGTGCACATCGAAGAAGGAAGTGGAAAAGCTTGGAGTGCATGTAGGTTGTGTGGCAACTTTTGAAGATGAGCTGATAATGCTGAATGACAGATACTACGTGGGAAGGGCGCTGGACAACAAAATGGGCGGGTTTGTGATTGCAGAAGTGGCAAGAATGCTGAAGGAAAAGAAGAACAAATTGCAGTATGGATTATATGTTGTGAACTCTGTACAGGAAGAAATAGGACTGCGCGGCGCTGAGATGATTTCAAGGAGAATAAATCCGAACCTCGCAATAGTAACGGATGTGACGCACGACACACACGCACCGATGTATGACAAGAAACTTCAGGGCGATACAAAGTCAGACGGAGGACCAGTACTTACTTACGGACCTGCAGTACACAACAATGTATTGCAGATGCTGATAGATGTTGCAACGAAGAAGAAGATAAAATTCCAGAGAGACACAGTATCCCGCTCGACAGGTACGGACACGGATGCATTTGCATACTCGGGAATGGGTGTGGCATCGGCTCTGATATCGATACCGCTGAAGTACATGCATACGACGGTTGAGATGGTGCATAAGAATGACATAGAAAACACGATTAAACTGATGTATGAGTTTCTGCTGCATCTCAAGGCAGGGACGGACTTCAGGTATATTAAATAGGATAGAATACACATTGAAAAGAACGCACACTGAAAAAAATGATTGATACTGATTTTCACTGATATTAAGGAGTTTTAGGGGAAGTTGGCTGAGATCCCCGCCAAGAACATGCGGGGATGACACAAGAAGTGACGATTGTAAATAATAAAACTTAAAAGAATAGATTGAAATATTTAGACATAGAGAACTGGAAGAGGAAGAAACACTTTGAATTTTTCAAGAAGTTTGAGTTTCCGCATTTTAATATCTGTACGAATTTAGATATTACGAATACGTTCAGGTATTCACAGAAGAACAAGTATTCGCTTTTCCGGACGGTGCTGTATGCAGTTATGAAATGCTGCAATGAGACTGAAGAATTTAAGTACAGGATAAGAAACGACGGAATAATAATTCACGACGTAGTTCATCCCGGAGTTGCCAGCATTGCAGAAGAAGATGTTTACACAAACTTTATTATAACGTATAAACCACTGCTTATAGATTTTCTTGACGAGTATGAAAAGGCGGCAGAGAAGGCAAAGGGAGAAATAGTTGTTGGAGAAAAGCAGGCGGGAAAAGATGATTTAATATTTATATCTTCGCTCCCATGGGTATCGTTTACGAGCGTGACAAATCCGATGCGAAGCGGATACGAAGATTCAATTCCGAGAATAATATACGGAAAACATTTTAAGCAGGACAAGAAAATAATGATGCCTTTCTCAGTGCAGGTGAATCACTGCCTGATGGACGGGGCGCATGTTTCAAAATACTACTATAAACTTACAGAGGTATTAAGCAATCCCGAAAAATACTTTAACTAAAAAAAACAGTATGAAAAGATTCTTACCGTTAAAAAGTATAATATTAACAATATTACTTTTTGTAACAGGCATATCATATCCGCAAAACACAAATCAGGAATTAAAGATAACTGATTACGTAATTCCCTATCCGCGATTACTTCAGAGAGAAGGAAGTGATTTCCTTTACTTCTTAACTGATGCCGAGATAAAGTTTACAGATAAAACATCGGAGCGGCTTTCGGATTATGCGGCAAGGACAAAGCAGAAAATCAAAGCGGCATTTGATGTTTATAATACAGAAACGGAAAAGCAGGGAGGAAAGAATCTTCTGCTTGAAATAAACTGCAAGAATATAGATGACATAAATGTTTCGATGGATGAAGGGTATACGCTTGAGATTACAAATGATAAAGTGATATTGAAATCCAACACGGACTTCGGGGCGATGCGGGGACTGGAAACGTTGTTGCAGCTTGTACAGACGGATAAAGGAAAAATTTGTGTTCCTGTATTAAAGATAGAAGACTCACCAAGATTTCAGTGGAGAGGCCTGATGATGGATGTTTGCAGGCATTATATTCCGAAAGAAGTTTTAAAAAGAAACATAGACGGGATGGCAATGGCCAAGATGAATGTGTTTCACTGGCATCTTTCGGAAGACCAGGGATTCAGAGTAGAGTGCAAGACATTTCCAAAGCTGCACGAAATGGGTTCGGACGGAAAATACTTTACACACGAAGACGTTAAAGAAATAATCAAGTATGCAAATGACAGAGGAATAAGAGTGGTTCCTGAGTTTGACATACCCGGACATTCAACAGCCTGGTTTGCGGGGTATCCTGAGTATGCAAGTCTTCCGGGTAAATATGAAATAGAGAGACACTACGGAGTTTTTGACCCGACGTTTGACCCTACGAGAGAAGAGACGTATGAATTCTTTGATAAGTTCTTTAAGGAAATGGCGGGATTATTTAACGACGAATATATACATATAGGAGGAGACGAGAACAACGGTAAACAGTGGGATTCAAGCAAGGCGATACAGGATTTCAAGAAAGCAAATAATTTAAAGTCTAATCACGAGCTTCAGGCATACTTTAACAAAAGGCTGCAGAAAATACTTGAAAAGTACGGGAAGAAAATGATTGGATGGGACGAGATACTGAGCAATGAACTTCCGAAGAGTACGATGATACATTCGTGGCAGGGAAAAGAAGGAATGGTAACTGCGGCGAAGAACGGATATTATTCAATACTATCTAACGGTTATTACATAGACCTTTGCCAGAGTATGGTTGACCATTATTACAATGACCCTTTGCCTGAAAATATTAATTTAACAGACGAGCAGAAAAAATATATACTTGGCGGAGAAGCGACGATGTGGGCAGAGCTTGTGGATGAGAACAACGTTGAGACAAGAATATGGCCGAGGACGGCTGCAATAGCTGAAGTGCTGTGGTCGGGGAGGAAAACATTCGGGCAGGATTCATTGTACAACAACGAAATGATGTTTCTGAGGTTTAATAATTTTGTGAATAACAATCTGATACATGCGGGAATAAAGATTGCAGAAATAAAGTTAAATATGTTTATGAACCTGAAGTTTAAAGATGAATCTTTTAAGGTATATGCACTGCCGGAATTCTGCGAACCCGTGAAATACTACAACAGACACAGGTATACGAAATACTCACAATTTACTCCGCTTAACAGAGTGGTCGACATTGCGACACCAGATGCGCCTGCGTCTTTTTATCTGAATAATTTAATTGGAAAAAAGCTAAGGGGCGAGAAGATAGATGTACCAAAGAATGACGAAACATATTTAATGCTTGACGAAAAAACTATATTAAACTATCAGAG
>CAIUQV010000518.1 GCA_903901375.1 uncultured Ignavibacteriota bacterium | reverse complement strand
TCTCATTATTCATAAGCAATTCGTATTCAAACGATGCCTGTTCCGACGATTCAAAAGATTTTACAAGCGCCTCCATAGACTGCTTTGCTATTTCAGGTGGTAATGTTTCGGAAATCTTTTTTCCTATAAAGAATTCAGGCGGAACGTAGTACGGCGAATCTTCTTTGTGGTATGAATCAATGTAAGTGCCATCTTTTTTCAGTCGGAACATCAGGTCGGGAACTGCTCTTACTATTGCGCGATTCTCTGCCTCACTGATTTTTAAAGCCTCTTCTGCCTGTTTACGTTCTGTTATATCGTATATAATTGAGAAAAGCAGTGTCTCTCCTGTTATTTCCACGGGAGAAGAATGAACCTCCACATACCGAATATCTCCTGAGACAAGTTTATGGGGAAACACAAAGTAATTTTTCTTTTCTGCTCTGGCAGTATTCATTTCCTCCAGAATCTGTTCTTCGGTTAGCAGATTAATCTGCTGTATGGTTAAATTATTTTGTTCAGAAAATTTATATCCATAAAACTTCTCAGCAGCTTTATTCGCCTCGACTATAATCCCTGTTTCAGGATTTATCAAAAGCATTATTGCGTCGTGACTTCTGAACATATTCTGAAAACGCTGTTCGCTTTTTCTTAGTGCTTCTTCTGCCTCTTTTCTTTTTGATATATCAACTGCGACGCCCACATACCCAAAGCTTTCACCATTTGCATCTTTCAGTATTTTCAATGAAATAATTACAGGAACCCTAGAGCCGTCTTTTCTTATCAATGTCCATTCAAATGAAGCCGGACGATGAACCAGTACCTGCTCCAGAAACTTTGCAAAGTCAAACTTATCTCCCGCTTTTATTTCAATCCCGTATTCGTTAAGTTTATTTCTGATTTCCTCTTTATCGTAAAGGTCTAAGACAGATAATTTATTTACAACTTCGGAAGCCTTAAACCCCAGCATCGTTTCTGCCGCAGGATTGAAAGTGACAATTGTGCCGTCTTTAGCTGTGGAAATAATAGTAATACCGGCACTATCGATAACGGCACTATTAAAACTGTATAAATGCTCGAGCTCTTTAGTACGCTCTTTCACTTCTTTCTCAAGTTCCGATGCATGGAACTGTATCTGCTTAGTTAGTTCTTCCTGTGTTTTTTTCAGTTCAATCTGAGATGAAATATCCTGAACCTGAGAAATAAAGAAACGCGGCTTCCCATCTTCATCGTGAACAAGCGAAACACTAAGAAGCACCCATATCAGATGCCCGTCTTTATGTATATACCTTTTTTCCAGCTGATAGGAATCAATCTCTCCTGACAAAAGTTTAGCCGAATTATCAACATCTATCTTAATATCATCAGGATAAGTCAAATCCATAAAAGTTCTGGAGAGCAGTTCTTCTTCCGTAAATCCCAGAATATTGCACAATGACCTGTTTACTTTTATCAATCTACCGTCCCGGGACGTTAACGAAATACCTATTGCTGCATAATCAAATGCACTCTGAAACCTCTCTTCGCTTTCACGCAAGGCATCTTCTGCAAGTTTTTTCTCGGTAATATCCAGAGACATTCCTTCCACGGCAATAGGTTTACCCCCATCATCAGTAATAAGAGTGTTTCTTAACTCAGTCCAGATAAGCTTTCCGTCTTTTCTATACCATCTTAAAGTTACAGGTTTGTCAATATGTATACTATTTATTTCGATAAGCATGTTTCTGTCTTCGGGATGAATCGAATTTCTGATTAAATCAGGATTAGTGTAATGTTCCTCGGGTGTATAACCCATAATCTTCGTCACAGCAGGACTGACATATTCAAACTTAAATTCCGGAAAGAGTGAGATTCTGTAAATAATTGCCGGAGAGTTTTCCGCAAGTTCTCTGAACCT
>CAIUQV010000517.1 GCA_903901375.1 uncultured Ignavibacteriota bacterium | reverse complement strand
GTTATTTCTACTACGCCTGCAACTTCAACCGTAATGACTAATTCATCTGGTAATTATATTATTTCTGGTGTTTCAGACGGATCATACATTGTTACGGCAAGAAAGCCGGGTTACTTTACACGTACAACAACTGCTGTTGTAACAGACGCGGATACTGCGGTTGCTGACGCACGTATGCGTTTTACGGGTGTTTATGTTTTTAATAACCTTACGGTTCAGGAAGCTAACTCCACATATACGAATCTAAGTGCTGTGGACTTATTCAATGGTATTGTAATTAATGAAGTTGCTGCTAATGATCCTAATAAGGACATCCAAATGAGATGTTCATATGATTCACTCGGCAACAGTATTAATTTTTATTTAAGGTCAGGTTCACTCGCAAAATCAAGAGCAGGGTCAGTTACAAAATTCGCACCTCCTTTGGCAAACCCTAAAACAGGTACCCAGACCTTTACAAAAGCAGAGTTTGACACATTATCGTATATTTATAATTTTGACGGTTTTAGCTTTAATTCTTATTTCCCAAGTGATACAACCAGTACTTTTAATAATCCGCCGGGAATGCCAAACAGGGTTTATCCTTTCTGGTTATCTGGCAGGGCAACTTCCACGTTGCAGTTATTCGGTGTTATTTTTATGAGGGATTTCTATAAAGATACTGATGGTTTATATTATTTAGTTATTGACGTTAAAATTAATAAAATAGGACTTAACCTGTTTAACGGCAGTAATCAGTAAACATTTTAGCCGTACCAAATTGTATTTGGTCCGGCTGTTTTATCTGTAAATCCGGTTACATTTTGTAAAAATAATCTTGTCATAATTCAGCTATAATAATTATTATAGTTGAATGTTGAGTAGATTTGTGGTAATTTGCAAAAATTTAAATATTTATATGGCAAAAAGATTTATCATATTTATAGTTACGGCTATAATTTCTTTGTACTTTTTAAACATAACTGGTTGTGGTGGTGACTTGCTTGCACCAAACGGAAGCGGTGTAATACGGGGTAGAATTGTTGATTCTTTGACTGCTACCGGAATTAAAAATGCCGCAATAACGACAATTCCTCAGACAACATACACTGTTTCAGACGGTGAAGGAAACTATTACATTTCGGGTATAACTGATGGCTCTTATCAGGTAATCGCAAAGGCACCAGGTTATTATACAAAAACAGGTAACATTATTGTTTTCAGAGATACTTCTGTTATTAATATGGCAATGTTATTTACCAATGTTTATATTTTTGATTTAAGAATATTATCTCAGTATTTTAATCTTAATTCTCTCTGTGCTATGAATATGTATACTGGAACAGTTATGAGTGTATTTACTTCACTATATGATATTAAATTAAGCATGGATTCAACCCGTACAAATTACTGTGTAGTTTCCGGCAATTTAGCCGGCGATTATTCCGGAGGATTTGAAACAAAATTCAGCGATGCTCTCCCAAACCCTTTTACCGGTGGATATGTTTTTTCTAAAGCAGAATTTGATACACTGAATAAATATTATGCAGGTCACGATGAATTACTGCCAAGTGATTTTCCTAATGACAGGACACCTTATTTCAGTAACGATAACAAATCTTTTAATGTTTTTGCTTTCTGGCTTAAAGGCAGGAATTTTTCACCGCCTACTTACGGTATGATATTTCTTCAGGATTCTTATAATATGGCTGACACATTAAAACTTGTAGTAGATGTGAAAATTAACAGAAACGGACTTAACCTTTTTTACGGTAATCAATAATTACTGTGATTTTTAAAAGGCTGTTAATTTTACAGCCTTTCTTATTTAAATAATTAGTATGAGCGCTTTTTTCCAAAAATTTAATTTTACAAAAAGCGAAATCAGAGTTTTATTAGTCCTTCTTATAATACTCACTCTTGGTTTTGGAATTAAGATTACAAAAGGCTTGATTTCAGACGACTCTGCCGTCTTCGATTATACTAAAACGGATAAATTATTTAAACAGAAATCTGATAACGCTCTCACTGTTTTGAGTGATACAAACATTATAGTCGATTCTCTTTTTTCAAAGGAGGAACTTAAGAAAATCGGGAATATTAAGAACACTGAGGACAGTCTGAAGATTACGGAAGGGAAAAAGAAAAAGGGAAAAAAAGGTGATGGACTTAAAGAAAAGAGTATCAATCTAAATACAGCAACAAAAGAACAACTTGTTCTTCTTCCCGGTATAGGAGACTCTACGGCAGATAAAATACTTGCTTATAGAAAAGAACATGGAGTTTTCAAAGTAATTGAGGATATTATGAAAATCAAAGGTATAGGTACAAAGAAGTTTGAAAAAATGAAACCATTTATAACAACTGAGTAAATTGATTTTGAGTGATTTGTACATAGAATATTCGGGTAACTGCATCAGGATGCTTCAGGTTGAAAATAATTCTGTGAAATTTGCAGATCAGCTTGAATACGTTGATGCCAGATATTTTTATCTCGAACCCAAAATAAACCACAAGAAAATTAACGAAGTCAGTGAATTAATATTAAACAACCTTAAACGGAATAATATTTTTACTGACAATATTAAATTCGTTTTGGATTCAAGGCTTGCGTATATTAGCTGCATTCCGCTTGACTATACAGATGAGGTTGAGAATATAAATTCAAGCCTTATCTGGGAAGTATCAAACTTTTTTCCTGAAAACTACAAGAATTATAAAGTTACATACCAGAGGATTGTTCATGAAAACAAAGAATTAGACCATCTGGGGAATACGCTTATTATTGCTTATCACAAGAATATAGCAGAAATAACTAAACGCATTTCGGAAATATCCTCTTTAAAAATATCGAACATAAATTTTGATGTGTTTTCTGCCTGTTCTTACATATCTCAAATATCTCCGAGAAATTTTGCCGCACTTGGATGTAAAAAAGACCGATTAGATTTGTCTGTTTATATAAACGGGAAAATAAGCTTTTTTCTCCCTGTTTATGTTAAGGATAATATAAAAGATGTTTTGCAGACAGAAATATACAGAATCCTTAAACTCAATGGGTATGAAGAGGTACAGGACATTTTTCTATATGGTGATGATGTTTGTCCTAAGATATTAAACCTGTTAGAAGGTTTTAACTGGAAGTTTAAGTATAATCTTACGGATCCATTTAATGATTATTCAGCTGAAGCATTAATATACGATGGACGAGTAGAGCCGCTGAAACCATTTTCTTTCACTTCGCTTTTTGGTTTAAAATAGTATGAGAGTAATTTCCGGATTTCTTAAAAGCAGGACTATTATTGTTCCAAGTTCTGTTAAAAACCTCAGACCAACCACCGATAGGGCACGAGAAACACTTTTTAACGTTATATCAAGCAGGTTTAATTTATTCAAAATTAAGGTGCTGGACCTTTATTGTGGTTCCGGCAGTTTTGGGATTGAGAGTATATCCAGAGGTGCTTCTGAGTGTTGTTTTGTTGACAGGTTTCCCGATACGGTAAAGAGAAATGTTTCAGACCTTGGAATAGAAGAAATGTGTTTGATAATTAAAGATGATGCATTAAGATATCTTAAGAACAATAAAAACCTGAACTTTGATATAATCTTTGCAGACCCTCCTTATGATTATGACAAATACAACGAAATGATAGAACTGCTTTCATCTTTTAAAGGAATTTTCATTCTCGAACATTCAGAAAAATATTTGCCCTTGGAAATACATTCAAAATACATATTTTTGAAGAAGAAAGTCGGAATTGCAACTTTTACATTTTTTGATTTTAAACAAAACGACAATGACTAAGAAAAACATAGCAATATATCCCGGGACATTTGACCCGGTAACTAACGGACATCTTGATATCATTGAGAGGGCATCTGTTCTGTTTGATGTCGTGATTGTTGGAGTTGCCTTTAATATTAATAAATCTCCTTTGTTTACGAAAGAAGAGCGGCGTGATTTAATTAAAAAAGTTACGAAGAAATATAAAAATGTTCGTGTTGAAATGTTTAATGGTCTTCTTGTAGATTTTGCAAAAAAGCAAAAAGCAAACGTTATAATAAGGGGCCTAAGGGCAATATCGGATTTTGAATATGAGTTTCAGATGTCTTTGACGAACAGAAAACTTGCTCCCGGAATAACCACTATGTTTTTAATGCCGAATGAGAAATACACATATTTAAATTCTTCACTCGTTAGAGAATTGTCTAAATTAAAAGGTGACATCAGCAGTTTTGTCCCTCCTGTTGTTGAAAAGACTATCAAACTTAAATTAAATCAAAAACTATAGGACTTTTCCCAGGTCTGTATTCTGATATTTGTTTTCTGCAAAATACTTTAATAGCTTTTCAAAGTCATTCACTTCTAAATAACCAGAGAATGCACTTACGGTTTCTCCGTTGTAAGTAAACTTCAGCAACGAACCGTCTGGTCCCAGAAATACGTGAGTGGGATAACCGGTTGCTCCGAAATACTTAGCAAGCGATGCAGATGTGTATTCTTTCCCTCCGTATTTCACCTTGTCACTTCCCATAGCGTTAAGTTTTACATAAACAAAGTTTGCATTTACGTAACTGCTTATAGTAGAATTTGAATATACCTGATCCATCTTTTGCGACCAGGTGTCTGTTTCTGAATATATGTTAACAACTATCTTTTTGTTCTGTGATTTAGCTTTTGTAAGACCGTCACTGAATGTTGTTTGTGCATTCAGCATTACAGCCGTAAAAAGTAATATTATCAGACTAAAAATTCTTGCTTTCATAATTTGTTATATACTTTTATACTGAAAAACCCCTTTTTATGTTCCTTGGGCTTTCCTCACTTTAATATCAATAAATTAAAGTAAACTTTCAATAGTTTTAATGATTTCCTCTTTGGTCCTCGTATAGTGCTCTCCTGTTCCCGGACCGGAAAAACCCGTGTAAACTTTCACGATTTTATGGTCTCTGTTCAGGTATAGTGTCGTGGGATAACCATTCAGTTTTTCTATGAATGGAAGAGTTTCGCTAATGTTCTTTCCAACCTCACCTGCGTAAAGAAAATCGTATTTTGCATTTAGCTGCTTAACAAATCTTTCAATTCTTTCTTTTGATTCGTCAAAGTTGTTAGTCTCAAAACTCAGTCCGATAATCTGTAATCCGGCAGGATTATATTTCGGATACAATTCATTGAAAAATCTTGTTTCATCCATGCAGTTCGGACACCAGGAACCCATCAGCTGTACTATTACTGGTTTTCCTTTGTACTTTTCATCGCTTAAGCTGATTCTTTTACCCGCCAAATCAGCGAATGTGAAATCTATCACTCCCGTTCCTTCTTTTATCTTCGTAATTGTTTCGGGTTCAGGAAGTTTGAAGTTTTCGTTCTTTATTGCTATCCATCGTTCTTTCCATTTTGGTCCTCCGATTAACAATCCGTTTTCAAGCTTACCATCTTTGGTTATGTCCGCAGTTATAAGTAATGTGTGATTTCCGTCTACTGATGAAAGTTTCATTTTATTTCCTGATACTAATCCGTCAAGGTATCTATGATCACCGGCGGTTGTAAGAAATGTTCCTGTAAGTTTGTTACCTGTTTGCTTGAATTCACCTACAATTTTGTATTCTGCAGAATCACCAGGAGCAACTGTAGTTTCCCATCTTCCGCTTATATTTGCAATAGGCGGTACAATTTCGCCTCCGAATCTTATCTCTTTACCAGCTATAGCATAAAAAGGCATAGTGTATTTACTTCTTGATCCTGTGTGATAATATAATCCTGCTATTGAATCTTTTGATATTATTCTTGCTTTAATTTCATCCTTGAAAACTGGCAGTTTTATAAAAACAGAATCCTGAGAATATGAAATTTCATTTACAGGTATTTTCTCTTCTGCGTTTATTATTATAATTTCTTCTTTCCCGTCGTTTGTTTTATTCCAGGTAAACAAGAACGGCATTTGGGATTCTAAAGTATTTTCGTTCAGTTGTATATTTCCTCTCCAAGTTCCTTTAGATAATGTAGGTGAATGTTTTCCGCATGAAGAAAGAACCAGTGAAATCAGTAATACTATATAAATTATATTTTTCATTTGTTTACTATTTAAATTAAAATAAAGCTTATAAATTAAAAACACTATGAAGAAAAGGAAACGATAGTGAGGAAACACCTGTTTCCAAAAGGAAACGTTCGTTTCTTTTTTAGAGTATTAGTATTGAAATATTTCCTAAAATCAGCGTTTCTCTCTGGCACGCAAATTGAGGATATTATTGATAATAAGAATAAATGGAATTATATTCTTTGTAAACTCCCATATAAATAATATAACTTGAAAATTCCATAACCGATAAGACTAGAAAACACCTCGTAAACCCTTCGAGGTGTTTTCTGTTTTGTGCAAATCAAATGAAAATTAGTCTATCTTAATATATTTACTTAATGGTCATTAATTTACCATTTATGAAACATTATTAATGTTTTAGTGTTTTAATAAATATATAAAATTATTCATAAAGTATGGGGAGAGAGTTTTTCGTAATATCCTGCGGGATATTTAATATCTGTTTTGGTATTCTGCATTTGTTTTTCTGGAAACTTTTCGACTGGAAGCACGACCTGCAAAAGATTTCTTACTATAATCGTGCGACACTTCAGATTCTAAATCTTAGAATGATTTATGTTTTCATTTCGGTAGGGTTTATTATTGTTTTGTTCAGAGCAGACATTATGTATTCTGTACTGGGAGATGCAATTCTGGTTGGGGTGCTTTTGTTCTGGCTTGGAAGATTGATTGAGCAGGTGATATTTCTAAGGGAAAAGTCATTTAAAGTAATGGCGCTTACTGGTGTGATAGTTATCGGTCTTGGGTTGCATATTCTTGCGCTTACGCTGAGTTAATAATAATAGGGGTTCTGCTTTTGGCAAAACCCCTTTTTACTAAATTATGAATTCATTATTTCTTCTATTTCGTCTGCTTCGAGCGGAATGTTTCTCATTAAATCAAAGTTGCCTTTTTCTTTTACGAGTATGTTGTTTTCAAGTCTGATTCCGATTCCTTCTTCGAGTATGTATATTCCGGGTTCTACTGTGAATACCATTCCGGGTTTGTATGGTGTTTGGAAGTATCCGACGTCGTGTACGTCGAGTCCGAGGAAGTGAGAGACGTTGTGCATAAAGTATTTTTTGAATGCAGGCCAGCTTGGGTCTTGTTTTTTGATGTCGCTCATTTTGAGGAGTTTGAGGTTTATCAGTTCGCGTTCCATATTTTCTTCTGTGGCTTTTTGTATGTCTTTCCAGATGCCGCCTTTTGTTACCATTGCAGTGGTGGTTTTCATTACGTTTAGTACGGCGTTGTAAACTTTCTTTTGTCTTTTTGTGAATCTTCCGTTTACGGGTATTGCTCTTGTCATATCGGCGTTGTAGTTGTTTACTGCTGCGCCTGTGTCTATTAATAGTACGTCTCCGTCTTTGCAGGGTTTGTCGTTTTCGATGTAGTGAAGTACGCAGGCACTTTTGCCGGATGCTATGATTGGTGCGTAGTCTGCAAAGCCTCCGCCGTTGCGTGTGAATTCGTGTACGAATTCTGCTTCGACTTCGTATTCCATTACTCCGGGTTTTAAGAAGTTTAGTACGCGGCGGAAACCTTTTTCTGTGAGGTTGCAGGCGTGCTGCATCATTTCTATTTCTTCTTTTGATTTTATCATTCGGAGTTTGTTTATTACGGGTGCGAGGCGGTGGTAGTTGTGGAGGGGGTATTCTTCTTTGCATTTGTTTATGAATCGTGCGGCGCGTGTTTGTGTTTCGATTACTGCGCGTTTGTGTTCGTTTGAGTTTATGTATATGTTTTCGGCGTCTGTGATTAGGTTTCGGAAGATGGCGTCGAAGTTTGAGAGCCATACTATGTTTTGTATTCCGGTTTTTTCGCGGGCTTCGTCTTTGGAGAGTTTTTTTCCGTACCAGATGGCGATGAGGTCGCTGGTTTCCTG
>CAIUQV010000516.1 GCA_903901375.1 uncultured Ignavibacteriota bacterium | reverse complement strand
GAAGACAATCCGGACGAGGACAAGTATCTTGACTATTTTCAATTAAACTATATTAGTTACAGAGCATCAGTCATTACAGAATCTAAATTCTACGGTGATTTTAAAATAACCGAACAGCAGGAATATACACTTAAGGGTTCGATGAACTTATTCGTGTTTTCATTAGCACGGCTTACAATAAATTTTCTGAATTTTAAAATACAAAATATTGATTCGAGCGTTAAGAGTCCGAAACCATATCCGATAGACCTGAAGCCGATGTTTAACATAATTCAGCAGGATGAATTTAAGTATTTTGATAAACACCAGAAGGCGTTATTAGTCCTTTATCATAAATTGTATCTGATGTTTTTGAACCTGAATGATGATAGTGCTTATGATAATTATAAGAAAGAATTTTATAAATCAAGAAATTATTTCAGCGAACTTTTTTCCAAAACACATTTCAGTATTTTAATAACTTACTGTGTGATAAGAAAAAGAGTTAATGATGTAAATTTAAAATACAGTGCTGAGCACTCAGGATTGCTTTTTGATTATATAGAAAATGAAACGTACAAAGATGATGTTAAAAGTTATTTGCAGCCCGTCCTTTACAGAAATTTTGTTATTTCCTGCAATACTGAAGAAAGTAAACCGCTGCTTAATAAATTCATTGATAATCATTCAAAAAAGCTCCATCCAGACCATTATAAAGATATGTATAACTTTGCTTTACTGCATTATCACTACTTAAACAAGGAGTACCGGAAAGCTATAAAGATAATGATAGAACTAAAGCATCCGAAGTTAGTTTACAAGTATGATATTTATAGTCTTGAACTGAAAATATACTACGAAAAGGGTGATTATGAAGGACTTGAAAAACTGCTGCATAACTTCTATGGTAATATTAAGAATGAGAATATTTTCACTGTTCATGATAAGGAAAGGCACGAATTGCTGGTTTACTATTTCAGGAAACTTGTCAGCAAGAAGATAAAGTATGATGATGATAATAAAGTTGTAAATCTTGAATTGTTTAAGAAGGATATAGAGAAGGAGATTCACTTTGTGATGAAGAAATGGATTCTTTCAAAACTTGATGAGCTTATTAAGAATCACAAAGATACTCCGGAAAAAGAAGAAGAGAAATTGCCACCAAAACAGTAAATCCCCAAATTATAGATTTCCCGCTATGACCACATCAACTAAAGATAATTTATAAATAATCTCTTTCTGAATCATATCAATTTGCCTTTAAAATATCAGTGCTCCTCAGTCTTTTTCATTCTCTTCTGTGTGCCAATCTCATCTTTTCTCTTTTCCTAAAATCGCTTGCGATTCGCCCTATCAAAAATAATTCGTGCCATTCGTGTAAATTCGTGTCTGCTCTTTCTTTCTGCCTAAAAATCCCTTTTCATCTTTCTGCCTAAAATCGCTTGCGATTCGCTCTTTCAAAATTAATTCGTGCCATACGTGTAAATTTGTGTCTGCTCTTTCTTTTTTGGTGTTTTAGTGTTTTGGTGGTAACTTTCTTCTGTCTAAAAATTAATTCGTGCCATTCGTGTAAATTCGTGTCTG
>CAIUQV010000515.1 GCA_903901375.1 uncultured Ignavibacteriota bacterium | reverse complement strand
GCTTCCCATTCTAACTGTTATTCTTTGAATCCGCATTACAGGAATCTGAAAGACGACCAGATTAAAGCTATAGCTGAAAGAGATGGTGTGATAATGATAAACTTCCTCGACGATTTTATAAACGAAGGCGGTAAGAATACAAGGGTTGCGAGTTATTATTCAAAGTATAAAACTGAAATCGATAAAATGTATGCAGAGAGTAACGGTGATATGGTTGCTTTCAATATGAAAAGATATCAGTTTATGAAGGATAATCCGATAAAAGGTGGTACGTCGCTGGATGATATGCTGGACCACATTGACTATATTAAAAAGCTTGTTGGGATTGATTATATCGGACTTGGTTCAGATTTTGACGGTGGTATAATTCCACCGAATGAATTGTATGATGCAACCTGCTATCCGGTAATCTCTGCAAGGTTATTCGAGAGGGGTTACACAGGCGAGGAAATACGAAAGATTCTTGGACTAAATTTTTTAAGAGTGCTAAAAAAGGTTTGTTCTAAAAATTAATTATTGAATGAAGACAGAAGAATTATTAGATAGTTTTAATTCGTCAGTGAAAAAAGTTGATGATACTAAAATCAATCAGGTTTTAGGTAAAGAGAAAGCAATTGAAGAAAAGCGCAGCAAACTTAATCCGGCAAAGTTCTTTTTGCTTTTTAAGCAGGTGAAACTTTCATTCGAAATGCTTAAAGATTATAAGCAGAAGAAATATAAAAATGTTCCGTGGAAGGCCATAGCTATGATTGTAACGGCGCTGATTTATTTTCTGAATCCGGTTGATTTTATTCCGGATTTTATGGGAGTACTTGGTTTTACCGACGATGCTATCGTGCTTGCTTTTGTTTTTAAATCGATAAGAGATGAACTCGTTAAATATTGCGACTGGAGAGGGCTGAATGCAGAGGATTATTTTTAAATGAGTAAAAGCATAAAAATATTATTTATAGGCGATGTAATAGGTGTTCCGGGGCTGAACATGGTAAAGCTTGTTCTTCCCGGATTAATAGAAAAGGAGAGAATAGATTTTGTAATAGCGAACGGTGAGAATATGTCGGACGGAATGGGTGTACTGAAAAGGGATGCGGACGAACTGCTTTCGCTGCAGATTAATGTTCTTACAGGCGGAAACCATACACTTGATAAGATACAGTCGCATAAGTTTATAGCAGAATCTAAAAATCTGTTAAGGCCCCTGAATTATCCCAAAGGAGTTTATGGAACGGGACTTGGAATATATAATTTATCTGAGAAGAATGTTAAGGTAACGGTTGTTAACCTTATAGGCAGGGTTTTTATGAAACCGCTCGATTGTCCTTTCAGGGCTTTTGACAGGATTTACGAAAAGATTAAAGATGAAACAAATATTATTTTTGTTGATTTTCATGCAGAAGCAACTTCAGAGAAGATTGCTTTTGGATGGCATGCTGACGGAAGAGCATCTGTGGTTGTAGGTACACATACTCATGTTCAGACTGCTGACAGCCGCGTACTGCCTAATGGAACGGCTTACATTACTGATGTCGGCATGACAGGACCTTATGATTCAGTTATAGGAATGAAGAAGGAAGCATCCGTAAGAAGATACATAATGGGTACTCCCCATAAACATGAAGTTGCCGAAGGTGACGTGAAATTTGCTGCTATAATTGCAGATATAAACTCAGAAACCGGTAAGGCAAATTCAATTAAAAGAATTATTTATCCTGAATTTTAATTATATTTAAAATGAGAATAAAATATTTAAGCTTTCTGCTTGTAGTATTATCTGTAACATACATATTTGGCTGCAATAACCAGCAGGCAAGTTATGAAGATACTGCTATTGGCGGAACAGTTATTGACTCATCATCTAAAAAACCTATAGCAGGTGTTTCTGTTAGTCTGGATATGTTAAAATCCTCTGTACTTACAGACAGTAACGGTTTTTACTATATTAGTAATATTCATGTTCCAACATCAGCCGGAAATTTCAATATTACTTTTTCTAAACCTGGGTACAATACTGTTACCGCTTTTTCTGTATTGTATGCAGGAGATACCACAAAGAGATTGAACTTGGCAATGTACAGTCCCACAACCAGTTCTGTATTTATTGCAAATGATTTAGTTGTATCCGAATACGTTAATAAGTGGTCTAATGGCATTTTAAATCTTTATCATCTTTTCGTTACAAACGACAGTATCTGGTACGACAATGATGCCGTTTTACTTGATTCAGCAGGCAGTAATTCAAATTTTGCTTTTTATGCTGGTGGATATGCACAGCCTGTTTCAGGGTGGAATACAAGATTTACCAATTTACTCGGTTATTATTCACAGTACGAATTTGATACTTTGTCGCGGATTAATGTTGGACCAAGGTCGATTGATCCTGCATCAGACTTTCCGACTCAGATGACACTAACTTTTAATGCTCCTTTGACACAGAGCCCTGTATATGGTTTTTATCTTGTTGGAAGGTATAATTATGCTGTTGGTTATCCGAGAGTTTATGGATTACTCAGGATAGAGAGTTTTTATTTTGATAATGCTGCAAATACTTTTAAGGCAGTTGTTGATGTGAAAATTAACCGAAATGAACAAAACTATTTTCTGGTAAATTAATTTTTTTATTGTAATTGAAATATTTGATTAATTGTTGTAATTTCAACCTTAATCGTAAACAAAATACTACTTATATGAAAAACTTTCTGGTTATACTGTTTTTATCTGTCTTACCGCTCTATTTTGTGACTATTTCCGGTTGTGAATCAACCTCGGGGGTAAAAAATGGAGATGGTGTTATTAGAGGAAATATCAAAGATACAAGTTCCTCAGCCAATCTTGACAGTGTAGTTATTTCTACTACGCCTGCAACTTCAACCGTAATGACTAATTCATCTGGTAATTATATTATTTCTGGTGTTTCAGACGGATCATACATTGTTACGGCAAGAAAGCCGGGTTACTTTACGCGTACTACAACTGCCGTTGTAGCAGAAGCGGATACTGCAGTTGCAGATGCACGCATGCGTTTTACTGGTGTTTATGTATTCAATAACCTTAAAGTTCAGGAAGCTAATGCTACTTACACAAACCTTAGTGCAGTAGACCTGTTCAATGGGGTTGTAATAAATGAAGTTGCTGCTAACGATCCTAATAAAGACATTCAAATGAGATGCTCTTACGATTCTGTTGGTAACAGTATAGATTTTTATTTAAGGTCTGGTTCGCTTGCAAAATTAAGAGCAGGTTCAGTAACTAAATTTGCACCTCCTTTGGCAAATCCAAAAACAGGAACACAAACTTTCACAAAATCCGAGTTTGACACATTATCATATATCTATAATTTTGACGGATTTAGCTTTAATTCTTATTTCCCGAGTGATACAACCAGTACTTTTAATAATCCGCCGGGAATGCCAAACAGGGTTTATCCTTTCTGGTTATCTGGCAGGGCAACTTCCACGTTGCAGTTATTCGGTGTTATTTTTATGAG
>CAIUQV010000514.1 GCA_903901375.1 uncultured Ignavibacteriota bacterium | reverse complement strand
GGCATGTCACTTTATCACCAAACCACTGATGTGCAAGTTCGTGAGCAATTATAGACGAATAGAATGAACCCATAGAAGAAATTGTCTGATGCTCCATTCCACCGCCCCATCCAAATTGCGCATGTCCATATTTCTCCTGAATAAACGGATAAAGAGAATACTTATCCGAGAACAATTTAAGCATTTCTGGAGTAAGGTCAAGATTATTTTTCACAGAATTTAATGTACCCGGATAAAGGTAATGATTCACTGCCATTGAATCTGAGGCAGAGTACTTAAAATAATTTGTGTACAAAGAATAATTTGTAACTGCGACAGAAATCAAGTAAGAAGAGACAGGATATCTGCTTTTCCACTTATAAGTACTGGTGTTATCAGGATTCTGAACAGTCTCATACAATAATCCGTTTGAAACACCTGTCAGGTTAGAAGGACACGTAATTACTACTTCGGAAGAATCTGCTTTATCAGACGGAGTATTCTTATTCGGGAACCAGTCGCTCGAACCAAACGGCTCACTCAACGACCAGATTACAGGAACTGAATTCTGTGAAGAAAACATGAAGCTGCCAAATCCCGAATTACCCGGAAGACCTTTATAGTAAATTCTCAGATTAAAATCATTTCTGCTATTATCAAAATTTACGTATAATATATTATTTGAGTGATTGAAACCTGCAACACCCTGTCCGGTAACGGAATCAACAAACATTGAATTGCTGAGATTTAAAAACAGAGTATTGTCTGGAGTAATGAAATTCCCGGTAATGTTAACGTTGCCATAAAGAAAATTTGGAGAAGTAGTAACTTTAATATTTAAGCCGTAAAAGCTAACATCAATTGTTGAATCGTAAACTACATTATTTTCTGAAAAAAGATGCTGTGTATTACTTCTGCTGCAAAGTTCATATGAAAAAGCTGTGTATACAGATACAAGCAAAGATAAAAGCAAATATGATATGAAAGCTATAGTTTTCATACAATTCTAAATAGTAAACTAACAATTAAAATTCCTTCACAACAAAATGAAGAACTATAATTTTGCTAACTCTTCTTCCTCTTCAATATTAACTTTTCTGTGGAATTTCTCTTCGAATACTGTATAAAGTGTCGGTATAAATAATAATGTTAAAAACGTTGAAACAGTCAGTCCGCCTATAACTGCAATAGCTAATGGTGCCTGTGAAGACTCACCGCCAATACCAATTGCCATAGGTATAAGACCAAGCACGGTTGCAAGTGTAGTCATTATTATCGGTCTAAGCCTTGTTTTTCCCCCTCTAAGAACAGCCTCATGAAGACCCATACCTTTCTTTCTTAATCTATTCATATAATCTATGAGCAGAATACCATTCGAAACTACTATACCAACCATTACAATTACACCTTCAAAAGACGTAACCGATAAAGTTGTATTAGTAAGGAATAACATCCATACAACTCCAACCATACCGAGCGGAACAGAGAACATAATAATAAAAGGATCGATCAAAGACTGGAACTGAGACGCCATAACCATATATACTAATACTATTGCAAGTCCGAAAGCCAGGTACAAAGCATTAAATGTTTTATTCTGCTGTTCAACGTTACCGCTTAGCTGAACTTCAAACGCTGGTGGTATCTGAACGTCCTTCAGCTTTGCTCTAATTTCTTCAGCAACATCACCAAGTGCCCTGTCGGATACGTTTGCAGTAACCTCGACAAGTCTCTGCTGGTATTTCCTTGCAATTTGTACAGGTGACTTTGCCATTTTAATCTCTATGAAATTGCCTATAGGTATTGGT
>CAIUQV010000513.1 GCA_903901375.1 uncultured Ignavibacteriota bacterium | reverse complement strand
CTGGATGCGACTGGAAATCCAATCAGGTATTCGAACACTTTTGTTCATTGATTGGGCTGTGAGCAGTTAATAATTGTAGAAATGAATACTATGCAGTGCCGATAAGGTGCTGCATAGTTTTTTTATAAGGTAGAAAATAATTAGTCCTGTGATTTAATTTTATCACCCTGTATTTTAAACCTGTAATCTTGATACTATGTTCCTTCTTTGAAAAAAGATAAATTTATGAATTTATATTGTGTTTTATTTTGAATAACTTCACATATTACAAATTTTATAATTAAATAACTTTTCAGTATGAAAATCTTCATAGATACAGCTAATCTGAATGAGATAAAAGAAGCAGCTGATATGGGTCTGCTCGATGGTGTTACAACTAATCCTTCCCTGGTAGCTAAAGAAGGTCACAAAGATTTTAAATCAATGCTCGAAAAAATATGCTCTATCGTCGATGGCGATATTAGTGCAGAAGTGGTTTCCACTGATTACGAGGGAATAGTGAAAGAAGGCAGGGAACTGGCAAAAATTCATAAGAATATTGTCGTTAAAGTTCCTTTAATTAAAGAAGGCCTTAAGGCAGTAAAAACTTTTTCGTCAGAAGGTATTAAGACAAACGTTACGTTATGTTTCTCTCCTTCGCAGGCATTGCTTGCTGCAAAAGCAGGTGCTTATCTTGTCAGCCCGTTTGTCGGCAGATTAGACGATATATCATACAACGGTATGGAATTGATTTCTCAGATTGTACAGATATATGGTAATTATGACTATCAGACGCAGGTGCTCGTTGCATCAATCAGGCACCCAATTCATTTTGTTGAATCTTGTCTCATGGGCGCAGATGTTTGTACTATGCCTTTCAAAGTGATTGAACAGCTTGCTAAACATCCACTAACCGATATTGGTCTTGAGAAATTTCTGGATGACTGGAAAAAGCTGAATAAGTAATATTTTTTAAAGGAGGAATTTTAATAATTTATTAATTTAATTGTTATGAAAAAGACTGCATTTAATGAATTACATAAAAAGTATGGTGCAAAATTAGTTGAATTTGCAGGATATGAAATGCCTGTACAGTACGAAGGAATTATTGCCGAACATAAAGCTGTAAGAAATTCAGTCGGGGTGTTCGATGTATCACATATGGGTGAAGTACAGATTCACGGCAAAGATGCTTTTGCTTTTGTACAGAAACTTACAACTAACGATGTCTCACAGCTTTTTAAAGGCAGAGTTCAGTATTCTTCTATGTGTCTGCCAAATGGTGGTATTGTCGATGATTTACTCGTCTATCATTGTGGTGATTATTTTATGCTTGTAATAAATGCTTCAAATATCGAAAAAGATATAAAGTGGATGAAAGAAAATGTCTTTGGTGATGTTATTATTAAGGATATCTCTGATGAAACTTCGCTTCTGGCTGTTCAGGGACAGAATTCAATGAAGACCTTACAGAAGTTGACAGATACTGACCTTTCCAAGATTGAATATTATCATTTTGAGTTTGGTAAGGTTGCCGGACAGGATGTTATAATTTCAAGAACGGGTTATACGGGAGAGAAGATATGTTTCGAAATATATTCTTCTTCGGATATAAAGAAATCAGAAGATTTATGGAATGCAATTTTTGAAGCCGGAAAAGAATTCGATATTAAACCAATTGGACTTGGTGCAAGAGATACTTTAAGACTTGAATATGCTTTCAGACTTTATGGAAACGATATGGATGAAACCACAAATCCTCTCGAAGCAGGTCTTGCCTGGATTACGAAACTCGATTGCGGAGATTTCAACGGCAAGGAATCAATACTTAAATCAAAGCAGGATGGTCTTAAAAGGAAACTCATTGGTTTCGTTATTGAAGATAAAATGGTTGCAAGACACGGTCAGGACGTTTACGTAGGTGAGCAGAAAATTGGTCACGTAGCAAGCGGAGCGCCTTCTCCGATGCTCGGAAAGAATATAGGTATGGCTTATGTAACTACTGAGTACAGTAAAAATGGTACTGAAATTGAAGTCGATGTTCGCGGCAGAAGAATTAAAGCTGTTGTAACAAAGACTCCGTTTGTGAGTTAATAAGGTTTTAAAATATAATTGTAATTCTTAACGGGGGATTTGATAAAATCCCCTGATTTATAAAATTAAATATTGTTACTTGATTAATATTGGTGTTTATTTATCTCAGTCACTGGTCACTGATGACCTGACTCTTAAAGATAAAAATGTTGTCATTGTTGATGTGCTCAG
>CAIUQV010000512.1 GCA_903901375.1 uncultured Ignavibacteriota bacterium | reverse complement strand
TACTGTCTTCTACTTACTGTCTTCTACTTACTGTCTTCTACTTACTGTCTTCTACTTACTGTCTTCTAAATTCTAACTCCTGACTCCTAGCTCTTAGCTCCTGACTTCTGACTCCTTGCTTCCAGCTTCTGTATTATTGCCCACAGCCGCTCTATACCAGCCTGTATATCAATTCCCTTTCTCTCAAAATACTCCTCGATTTCATGCGTACTAATCTCATTTTCTGTTTGCTCTTTTACGCAATGATCTATTGTTTCTGTTTCGTCTGCTACTAATGATTCTTCCGTAATTCCCAAGCTGGTAGATTTTAATGTTCCCATAATGTTTATTTTAATTGTTTAAGTTTATTATTTATCTGATTCTGTAATATGGAAATTTGCTCCTCAGCATGCGGCTCATCCTTCTTTTCGCATTTTCCACTTCCTTTACTTCAACTTCATTCTCCTTCGCTATTTCTATGTTACTCTTTTCAGCATACATTCCCTCGAATATCTTCCTTACTAATTTGCTTCCTTTTTCCTCAATGTGACTGGCACATTTTCCATATATTTCCGAAATTCTTCTTCCTTCTAAATTTTCATCGGAATTTGTTTGTGTTGCCCTGTTTATTATTCCCCGTTCTCTCTTATTGAGTGTGTCTATGTCGATTGATTCAATAATGTTTGTTTCCCTCGATTGTAAATTCTGTATTTCGCTGCGTATGTAATACAATACCTGATTGTATGCATCAGGCCGCTCATCCACGTCCCATTTTCTTTTGCCTGTCAGCATTGACTCTATTATCCCGTTTACTATATCTATCGATGTTTCTGCCAGTTGACGCTTTGGAAAATACGTCTTGTAAAGTAGTTCATTCTTGTAGTATAGCTTTTTCAACAGCGCTTCCTTGTCGGTGTAAAGCTTCATTATTGCCTGAATCTTTATTGACTTTTCTGATGAGTCCATGTTTATTCCTTTAAATTTATGATGTTTAAAAGTGCTTTAACACGTTTAATAAATTTGGTCTGCTGTCAGAAAAATATATAACCTGCCTTTCCCCCATCAGTTCGGGTTTAATTTTTGCTTCTATACATTAAACTGTTAAACATGAGAATTTTGCCGCATTTTTTTGTAAGAAAATATAAAATTATTTTCATGGCAAAATTTGCCGTTTCATTAGTTTTATGATTAAATGGGAAATTAATGAATTACAATTTGAAGAGAGTTATTCGCCGGTATGATATTTAAAGTTTGTGTGCATTGTGTGTAAAGTTAATATATTCAGTACTAAATTTGAATATATAAATTTTAGCAGTTAAGGATTTAGTGTGTATTGTATGAGTATTGGTTTCGTATCATTCAAGTATCATTTCAGTATATTTTCAGTATGTTTTCAGTATCAATCCGGTATATAACCAGTATCAAATTAGTATCTGGTGCGGATAAACGGTGACGAAGTGAAGAAGTGATGAGTTTTAAAGAGCAGTGAAAGAGTGAGGAAGTGAGAGAGTGAAGAACTGATGAGTAAGGAAGTGAGAAAATTAGACAAGTTAGAACATGGTTTTGTAACTTTGGGAAGTTTGCAAACTCTTACTTAATTTTCAACCCACATCTAAAATACTGTTGAGAATCTCTTTTGTTTCAGCCCATGACTTCAGTCGTGGGATATTGGAATAAAAGCTCTAACCGATTTATCGGTTTCATTCTTAAACTGAAAAACGTTATTAATATTTCTTTCATTAATTTAAACCGGTATTTAAAGAAAGGAGAACATACTTTACCGGACTTCATTTTCTGTTGTAAGGAGGGAAAAAATAAGCGGTCCGTCCTGTTCTCAGGGACATTCCTCCGGGACTGGTGTTTTTTCAGAGAACATTTTTCAAAATTTAAAACAACAAACAATGGCTGAAGTATTTAAATCAGTGATCGGTCGTCTGACCGGTGCACTGGGAAATATGGTATTTCGTAACAGGGCTGATACTACCTTTATTACGATGAGACCAAAATCGTTTACTTCGGGTAATGACC
>CAIUQV010000511.1 GCA_903901375.1 uncultured Ignavibacteriota bacterium | reverse complement strand
AGAAAGCACGTCCATTTTTAAAAACCTCCCAAAAAAGATATAAATCAGAAAAAAATCTCTAAAATACACACTACAGAAAAAATTAGAGCCTAAACAAAAGACGTTTTGAGACAAACTCCACGGCGGATCTTCGACGTATGTACAATTAGACCTTATATCTTTAGTGATGTTTGCAATATTATTACTTAAATATTTAGTCGTTATATACATTTGTCTTACTTTATTTAGAAAGCCTTCCCAAGGAAAACCTTGGGAAGGAGGGCAAAAAATGAATTACTATTGATTATAAAGAACAACTATTTTGTTTGAATTTTTTTTCAGACCATATATATTAGCTGTTTCACAATCTAACTTCTCAAATTTGTAAACATTTGATATTGGTATAATTAACCTCCAAATATCATTTTGGTATGAATCATTTAATATTATTGAAGCCCAAAACATCACATGATAAATTACATAATTAATATTAGAATTATTGGAAAAATAAAAAATTGGTGAATCTTTAAATAAAGTTGTATTAAAATAATTTAGAAATGAATCCCCATCATACAAAAACGATTTACAATCCCCTTTGTCATTTAATAGCTTATAAGTTCTTAAAAAGGAATATAATTTTAAAAATTCGCTTGATGAATTAATGTTTTCATTAAAATAACCTAAAATATTAGACCATTCACCACCTATATTATTAAAATAATAATTATTATTATTTCGCTTAATATGTTGTAAAGAATCAACCCAATAAATTGGGCAACTCCAACTGACAATGTCCTTTGATAACATTTCCAACTTATTTGAGGCATCTATTTGTATAACAACATAACCATCGAAGAAATAAGAATAATCTTCAATTTTGAAGTCCTTATATGCAAATATATTTCTCGCAATATTATTATAAATGCCAACATTGTTAGGAATATTAATAGTATCCTGAGAGTATAAATAAGGAGAAAACTGAAAAAAAAGCAATAGATACATAAGTCTATATATAGTATTGTTACTCTGGTTCATGACCTTTTATTATTTGATTATCTTTGGATTTTAGGTTAATGTTATTTAAACGAAAAATTTCTTTCAATTCTGCCCCACTAGGTTTTAATCTTTTAACAATTTCAGTGCCTGCCTTATCAAACTTTTTGGGTTCGTTAATTTTAGGTGCAATAATACCTGATGAAGATACCCCCTCTGGTAATCCTAATAAATGAGATGCTTCGTGGGCACCTGTATCATCGTATGGACTTGCACCAACAGACAACACTTGCAAGACATTAGAAACAGCGCCTATTCCAACATTAGAGGTGGAAGTGTTTAGTTTATCCACAACATTAATTACATTCGAACCATTGTGAAGATAAGCCTGATAAACAACATTATTAAAATCGCTGTTTATATAATTTAATTCCACAACTGTTTTCACACTAAACTCTTGCCCATCTATTGAAAACTTCCCACTCCAATAATTTTCAATATTATCTTTCATAGGTAAAATAATATCTTTAAAAATATTATGTGTAACACCTCTTTCATCATTAAACATATCCGTATAATAAAAAGATAAAGTTATTTGTATTGTTTTTTTATCATTGTCAATTTTAACAATACCATCTTCACCATTTACATCTGCCATTAGAAGCGGGTTAAGAGAGCAATACACAAAGGGTGAATAACTAATATATTTATCAAGCAACGGTTCTGTCTGACCCCATCTTCCCACTCTCGAGTCATAATATCTTGCACCGAAGTAATCATAGGAGGATTCATTATCACGTTCTTTTCCTGTGAATTTGTTCTTTGTGTTTGTTGGGCTGTATGTTCTGTTTTGGAGATAATAGCCCCACATATCATAATCATTTGCAGAGACTATGGTTTTGCTATTATCAAGGACAACACGAATGCTCCCGAGATGGTCTTTCAAGTAATAGTTTCTATCTACGTTTTCAGTATTGTTTATCCTGCCGACTATTTCATTTCCTGACCAGACATTCCAGTATTGAAGTGTGTAACTTGAGTATATAGCAATTTCTTTTCCTGATACTTCCCTTAAATAATAGTCATCAAGAATTATGCTCCAACCAGTTGGAAGGTCTTCGTTTTCTTCAGGTAAAGGCGGAGGATTAGATTCCGTGCTTCTATAGATTGTTTTACGGATTCTATTACCTGATTCGTCGTACTTATATCTTGTGATGTCTGTTATAGGCGGATCCTGATTCAAGTCCTGTCGTGTAAATTCGGTTATAAGGTTACGATGGTCGTATTTTATAGATGTGTTATTGTTCAGATAATCGTTTGTCTGGTTTCCGTTGTAGTCGTAAGTATATTGGTCCGTACTTCCTGACACCTTTTTGAGTCTATTTGTACCCGAATAGTAATCATAACTAAAGTTATCAAGAAGGTTATTGTTCGAACCGTATCTTTGCATAGTAAGAATATTGCCATCAGGGTCGAATGTGTTAGTAAGGTCGAATGTATTATCGGATGTGTGAGTGAAATTAGCATTTAATAATCTGTTCGATTTATCATAAGTAAAACTCGTGCTTAAGTTATCCTGATTAGAAAAACTGTTTTTATACTGACCTGTGAATGTTTGCGTTTGAATGTTACTGTTTGAGTAATAAGTCAGATTATAAGAGAATAAATCAGGTTTGCCGCAAGAATAATTTGTAACCCTGCTTCTGCTGTCGTATGAGTATGTATGCGTAAGGTTTATCGGGTCGAACTTTGAAGTATTAATCTGTGAATTCTGATTGTATGTATAGGAATTAAAAGTAATATATT
>CAIUQV010000510.1 GCA_903901375.1 uncultured Ignavibacteriota bacterium | reverse complement strand
GTGAACTCACCAGGCTCTGCGTGTACGGCACCGCTTTTAATTATCAGACCTAAAACTTTTTGTGTTACGAATACCCCGCCGTGAGAAGATATTTCCACTACATCTTCTCCCGTATATGTGTTTGGTGATTTGAAAACAGAAATCAGAACTTCATCCACAATATTTCCTTCGTCGAATAAATATCCGAAGTGTATCGTGTGTGAATTTATTTCAGCGATATTAATCTTCTTAAAACATTCTTTTGATTTGGAGAATACTTTCTCAACGACCTGAAACGCCTTCTCTCCCGATACACGGATAACGGATATCCCGCCTTCACCTATGGGAGTTGATATTGCAGCTATTGTGTCAGTTAAGTGATTCATTAATTCTCCGTGTTGTTTTTCTTAAAAATTAGCCAGATGAATATTGGTGCTCCGATAAACGATGTTACAATTCCAACGGGTATTTCAGACGGCGATATTATCGTTCTTGCAATAGTATCGGAAACCAGCAGAAATATCCCTCCCAGCAATATGCTCCCGGGTATTGTGTACCTGTGGTCTGCACCGAGCATCAGTTTTGCAATGTTTGGTACTATAAGTCCTACGAATGAAATTATTCCCGCAACAGAAACCGCAGATGCTGCGAGTACTGATGAAAGTACTATTGAAAATATCTGTAATCTCTTTGTGTTTAATCCGAGAGTCGTTGAAAGTTCTGAGCCGAGTGAAAGTACGTTGTATTCTTTTGAAAGGAATAATGAAATTATTAATCCTGCTGATATAAACCCTGCGGTTGACAGAAATTCAGTCCATCCCTTTCCCGAAAGTCCGCCGCTAAGCCAGAATATAATGTGTGAGAGTGACTTCCCGGAATAAATAAGCAGAAAACCATTAATGGAAGACAATAACGCATTAATCGCTATTCCCGCCAAGATGATTTTATTTGATGATAAAAAATTAGTATATTTACTGTTAAGCCCCTTTGATATGTAGAATATCAGAAGGGTTGTGAGTAATGCTGATACAAAGGATATTGGTGTTATCAGATAAAATGAAGAAAAGGAAAAGATGAAGAATATTATTGCGCCAAGTCCCGCACCTGCTGAAATGCCAAGCAGACCGGATTCGGCTAAATTATTCCGCAATAATGACTGTAAAATTATACCCGAACAGCTAAGGGCAGCACCTATGAACAGTGAGTTAAGCACTCGCGGTAAACGTATGTCGAATATTATTTTCCTGATTACATCGTTTTCCTGTGCTCCGTTCATAATGGCAGCGGGTGTGATAAACACACTGCCCGTCATTACGGATACAGCGAACGACACAATCAGTATCGCAAAAAGTATAGTCAGTATTTTCAGATTCCGGTTCAAGCTGTATTATAGTTTATGCTAAAATAAGAATATCTTAATTAATAAAGGATAACATTATTAATAATGTATAAAGTAGGCTCTCTAAGGTTAAAAATTGCTCTGGTGGTAAGCGGTGTGATAATCGCACTCGGAATTCTTTATTTCACTCAGCTTCTGGTTGAAAGAATACAGAAACGTGAAGCGCTTATTGCCAGATTGTATGCTAAATCACTTGAATACATCGCAAACGACGAAAGTTCCACGGGGGAATACAATTTCATCTTCAATGAAATCATAACGCAGATTGACTTCCCGATTATTGCAACCGACAAAGAATATAAGGCGGTTAATTTTTACAAGAACGTAGATGTGGATACAACTCTTTCGGAAAAGAAACTTCAGGAAATACTTCTCAATCAGGCAAAGGAGATGGTGAACGTAAACCCGCCGATTAAAGTGAGTTACAGGGATTCAGTCGTTCTTAATTATGTTAATTACGGGCAGTCTTCTTTAATCAGGCAGATGAAAATTCTTCCGTTCCTTGAAATTATTATTGGAGGTATATTCATTCTTCTTGGATATTTCGGTTTCTCATACGTTAAGAAACACGAACAGAGCAGTATATGGGTTGGTCTTTCCAAGGAAACTGCTCATCAGCTTGGCACTCCGATTTCTTCTCTGATGGGCTGGGTGGAAATCCTTAAGAATACAGACCCGCAGTCCGATGATTACAAAAGAATACTCGATGAGACTGAAAGCGATGTTGATAAACTGAATAAGATAGCATCAAGGTTCTCAAAGATTGGTTCGCAGTCTAAACTTGAGAAGGAAAACCTGTCAGAAGTTATCAGGGATGTATGTAAGTATTTCGAGAAAAGAATACCACGGCTTGTTCATCCCCTTGAAGCTGATGTACCCGAGCAGAATAAACAATCCACCAACAATAATTTCAAGCAGAGGGAGAATTTTCAACTGAGTAATTAAAGTTGACTGTCCGTAATTAACATAATTAAGAACGACTGAATCCCTGT
>CAIUQV010000509.1 GCA_903901375.1 uncultured Ignavibacteriota bacterium | reverse complement strand
TACTGTGAGTAAATTTAAGACATTGGGGACACCAGCACAGGTAACTCTTTTGCAACCTTTAAATAATTCTGTTAATCAGTCAATTAATATAACGTTTAAATGAAGCAAAGCGTTAGATCAGACTTTGTTTAAAAGTGTTGAAATACAAAGAAGTTTATTCGTTTCAGATTATTCACCTTTGACAGTATCGAAGTACTGGATGGAGTATAGTCTTGATTCGACATTTACGAATTCAGTGATAAGAGATTCATTGTTAACTGATACGATAAAAATAGTAAACGCATTAAATTTAGGAGCCAGGTATTACTGGCGTGTAAAAGCATTGAATCAAAGCGGATGGGGGAGTTTCAGTGATAAATGGAATTTTACGACAATAGCTTATGTAGATAGTGTTTCGCCCGGTAAGAATAAATTAAATGTACCCCTGACATCTAATTTGAAAGCCTATTTCCGGCAAAGTATGAATAGTTCAACGATAGATAGTAATAGTGTGACATTCTTTGGCTCGATGACAGGGAGAAAACGCGGGGCAATAACATTTAATTCCGGAAATAACTCTTTGCAGTTAGTTCCGAATAATCCATTTAAGTACGGAGAAACAGTAAGCACGACACTTGATTCGGGGATAAAGACAGGTGCCGGTAATCCGATAATACCGTTTGTGTGGAGTTTTACAACGATGTCAAAACCTTCATTAGCAGCACTTAATAAAGTAAGTTCCGTTTTAGTTGGGAGCGGACCTGTTTCGCCTGCTGCTGGTGATTTCAATAATGACGGAAATATTGATATAGCAGTTTCAAATGATGCGGGACAATCTGTTTCAATAGTAATGAATAATGGTAATGGAATTTTTACTAAGCAGCCTACAGATATTACTACTGGAAGTAATAGAAGACTTGTTGTGGGTGATTTCGATAATGACGGGGATCTTGATATTGCTGTTGGTGTTAGTAATCTTGCTTGCGTTAAGATTTTGACTAATGATGGAAGCGGAACATTTACTGTTACATCTACAATTAACGGACTAAGTTCAAATCATGATTTAACTACTGCAGATTTTAACGGAGACGGTTATTTCGATCTTGCTGTATCAAACTGGACGGCAAATACAATAAAAGTTTTGCTAAACAATCAAAGCGGTGGATTTACATTGTCATCGACCATTCCTACAGGAAGTGGAGTATATTGTGTTACATCCGGTGATTTTGATAATGATGGTTTTATTGATATAGCTGCTCCAAATTATTACAATAACAATGTCTCAGTGTATAGAAATAATGGTAGTGGTACATTCTCTTTATTATCGTCTGCATCTGTGGGTGCTAATCCGCAGGGAATTACAGCTGGTGACATCGACGGAGATGGTGATTTAGATCTTGCGGTTACAAATTATTCATCAAACAGTATTTCAGTTTTGAAAAATAATGGCAGTGGTACATTAACTTTTTCCTCTACTTTATCAACCGGAACATATCCCTGGGGTATTCTTTTTGTTGATATTGATGGAGATGGTGATTTAGATATTGCAGGATGCAGCGGAAGTGGTAATTCAATCTATAAAAACAACGGGACAGGGACTTTCACTTCATTCACAAGCCCTTCTCTGGCATCTCCTTATATCTCTACTGCAGATTTTAATAATGATGGATTAATGGATGTTGCAGGAGTAAATTCAGGTATAAATTCCTTAGAGGTATTTTTTAATCTTGCACCTCCTGTTTTGGCTGGTCCTACAAATAATTCAACAGGTAATTTAAATGCTCTTAACTTTTTATGGAATAAATCACCTGGAGCTTCAAATTACAGATTACAGATTGCGACAGACTCATTATTCAGCAATATCGTATTAAATGATTCTACAATACTTGGAACAGATTCAGTAAAATCAGTTTCAGGATTGAGTGCTTTGACGTGGTATTACTGGCGAATGAATTCAAAATCAGCGAATGGAAATAGTCTGTGGTCTGATACATGGAAGTTTAAGACACAGGGAACTCCGACACAAGTTACACTATATAGTCCATCAAACAATGCTACAAATCAATCAATAGATATTTCTTTCACTTGGTATAAAGCAACTGATCAGACATATTCAATTAAGAGTTCAGAGTTAAGAGTTCAGAATGAGAAACAAAATGATGAACCTAAAGCAGTATCGAATTACTGGTTTGAATTAGCTACTGATTCAGTTTTTTCAAATATTGCGATTAGAGATACATTGATTTCTGATACTGTCAGAAATACGGGCGGACTTAATTTTAATACGATTTATTACTGGAGAGTGAAGGCAAAGAACCAAACAGGGTGGGGCAGCTTCAGTTCAGTATGGAAATTTACAACACATTTACCTATACCAGCTGTCCCTGTTTTAATTTCACCAGTTAATAATTCTTTAGATTTATCATTGACACCTTCGCTTGACTGGAATGATGTTCAATTTGCAACAAGTTACAGAGTTCAGGTATCATCGAGCGGAACATTCGGTACGACAGTTTATGATACATCAGGATTAACAGTATCGCAGATATCTGTACCATCAGGAAAATTAACGACAAACACACAATATTACTGGAGAGTAAATTCTACGAATGCATCAGGAACGAGTTCGTATTCAACGGTATGGAATTTTACTACGGCACCAAATTCACCGAACGTACCGGTGTTATCAGAACCATCGAACGGTTCAGTTAACATACCTACAGCATTAACGTTTAAGTGGTTTAAAGCAATCGAGACTTTAGGAAATGATCCGAAGACGATAAGCAAGTACTGGTTCGAATACGGAACAGATTCAACTTTTGCGACAGTAATAGCAAGAGACTCTTCATTAACGGATACGACAAAAGCAATATCAGGATTAAGTAACCTAACAAAGTACTACTGGAGAGTAAAGGCAAAGAACCAGACAGGATGGG
>CAIUQV010000508.1 GCA_903901375.1 uncultured Ignavibacteriota bacterium | reverse complement strand
GACTGGAAATTATCAAATGAGCGCTAAATTACAAATAGTATCTTTCGTTTTAGGAGTATTTTTCACTTTGACTATTGTCTATGTTATAAGGAAAAGAAAGCTTTCACCCGTGTATTCAATATTATGGTTATTTTTATCGATATTTTTGCTTTCGGTTCCGTTGTTTGAAGACTTTTATGTTTATTTATCTAGAAATTATTTTGGTTTCTTTGCTGAACATATTATTTATATAACAGTAATTGGATTTTTGCTGCTTTACATTCTATTCCTTAGCTCCAGAATCGTTAGAATCAACGATGAAACAAGACAATTAATAAGTTATACATCTATTCTTGAGAAAAAGATTAGAGACATAGAAAACAAACTATTTGAGCATCTGAATGAATGAGATTGCTGATATATTTACAATAAAGAATTTAAAGGAACCTTTTAAATATCTTATAATTATTGGGTTGATATATACACTGCCTCAGAATATGGTTAGCTTTATGATTGTTTGTTTCGCTTTAATTTTGACTACAACGGATAAACCTAAGACTGTATTATATGTTGCGACTTCTATAATTTCATTCAGATATTATTTCGTTAATACTACAAATATTGAGGGTTCATTATTCTTTGTCAATTTCTGGAAACATATGCCTATTTCGGCTGTTTACATACAGAATGCACATAATTTCATATTTGTTTATCTTTTTATAGCAATATTGAGACAATTAACGAAGATAATTAATATACCAAAAGAATTTAAGAATGTATTGCTATTAAGCTCATTTATATTTCTTATAATATTGACTTCCGGGATGCTTAATAATGTAGGTTATTTCAAAATGTTATTATTTGTTATGCAGTTTTTCAGACCTATATTGTTTTTCCTACTAATAATTGTTATTGAATGGGAAGAAGGAGAGTTAAAAAAGTACTTTGGATTTGTAGTTTTGATTATTTTCCCTATGCAGATATTATTAACATATCTTGATTTCTGGCAACTGGTTGTGCAGGGAAATATTCTGCTCGGAGATTTGTTCACGGGCAGTTTTTGCTTTCCATTTAATTATCTATCAGTTCAGGTTATGTTTTATTCTGTTTTTTTATTGTTCCCTGAATATATTATTTCAAGAAAAACGAAATATTTGTATTTCCTATTGGTACTAGTTTATGGTATCATTGCTGCACAAAGCGGTTTACAGACTGCCGTCATTCTTTTTTTTGCGATTCCATTTGCTATCTGGCTTATGGTTAATCCTGAAAGTTTAGGACTTAAAAGGCTTCAGACGAATTTCATTATTGGGATAGTATTTACTTTTATAACAGTTTTTCTTTTTGTATTGTTTATTTCTCCAGAATTAAAAGGGTACGATGAGGTCGTCAATTATAACTTGATAATGAGCGAACAGGTATTCGGGGAAATTGGGTTGTTTGAAACACCAAAAATTAGAACATTTGAAATATTTTTTGAAAATTTATTTAATGGAACGATTAATCCAATTTTAGGTTTAGGACCAG
>CAIUQV010000507.1 GCA_903901375.1 uncultured Ignavibacteriota bacterium | reverse complement strand
GGTAATACTCGGGTTGTTTATAATTAACCTTTTAAGTTCGACTCAGGCACACATTAACGCTGTGAAGGTTATATTAAACGGTCCTTATGCCGCAGGGTTTTGGGTATTCGTTGTGGGGCTTGGACTTGTGATTCCTTTACTAATACAGTCTTTAGCTGTATCGCACAGGATAAAACATACAATAGTTGCCCCTATTCTCGTGTTAGTGGGCGGTTTAATTTTAAGGTTCGTTATTGTTAACGCAGGGCTTCTAAGTCACTGGACAAAGGTTATCGGATTAGAATAAAACAATTTTATAATTTATTAAGAGGCAAAATTAATGTCAACATTAGTTCAAACACAGGAAACAGAGAAAAAGTCTGTTTCTGTTCCTAAACCATACTGGAACCCGTATTTATCGGGAATAGGCTTAGGACTTGTACTCCTCCTGTCATTCGTGATTATGGGCAGGGGTCTCGGTGCATCAGGAGCATTCTCTTCTGGAGTTGCTTATGTTATGGAAAAAGTTGCACCGTCGCACACAAAGGCAAATGAATTTTATGGAGAGTATCTCGGAGACGGCACAAAGAACCCGTTGAAAGACTGGCTTGTGTTCGAAGTACTCGGAGTTTTTGTTGGTGGGTTTATTTCCGGTGCACTTGGCGGAAGAATCAGGAAAACAGTCGAAAGAGGTCCGAACATTACTGATAAGAAAAGATTAATCTTCGCATTCATCGGTGGTGCACTTATGGGTATCGGCGCAAAACTTGCACGGGGATGTACAAGCGGACAGGCACTGACGGGAGGCTCCGTGCTTAATTTAGGTAGCTGGGCTTTTATGATGTGCGTTTTTGCAGGAGCTTATGCACTTGCTTATTTTATGAGGAGGCAATGGCTATGAATGCACCTTTCTTTAAGTATGGAATGTTTGGCGACGAAGTAAGTTTAATCGTTGCTTTTATTACAGGTATAGGTTTTGGCTTCTTCCTCGAAAGAGCAGGATTTGGAAGTGCAAAAAAACTTGCCGCACAGTTTTATTTCACTGATATGAGTGTCCTGAAAGTTATGTTCAGTGCAATCGTAACTGCAATGCTCGGAGTGTATTACTTAAGCGCTATCGGCTGGGTTGATTTGTCTATGGTATACCTTACTCCAACAAATATTCTGCCGCAGGTTGCTGGAGGATTACTGCTCGGTTTCGGGTTTGTGATAGGCGGTTACTGTCCTGGAACGTCCTGTGTATCGGCATCAACGGGCAGGATAGACGGAATGGTTTATCTGGCAGGAGTTGTTTTCGGTATATTCGGATTCGGAGAAGTGTTCCCGCTTGTGAGCGGATTTTACAATTCTACATTTATGGGACAGGTAACACTTCCGCAGTTCTTTAATCTGCCTTATGGCGTTGTTGTCTTTCTCGTAGTGCTGATGGCAGTAGGTGCTTTTGCCGCTGCAGAATGGGGAGAAAGAAACATGGCAAAGAAAGCTGAGGTGAAGAAATGAAAAATCTGACTCTTAACAAAAAACTTGCGCTCGTAGCAATCGCACTTGGGTTTATCGGACTCTTCCTCGGAAATCCGTATAAAGGAAACCTTCTTTCGATGAACACAAAAGAGCTTAGCATGATTGTGGAAACAAAGGTTGACCACGTAACGGTAGAAGAACTTGCCGACTGGATTATACAGTCAAAAATGGATTTCAAACTACTCGACATAAGAACCGAGCAGGAATTTAATGAATACCACATTCCGAATTCCGAGAACGTAACTATGACGGCTCTTGAAAAAGCTGACATACCGAAGAACGAAAAGATTGTTGTTTATTCCGAAGGTGGAATACATTCCGCACAGGCGTGGATGCTTCTGAAGGCAAAAGGATATAAAGGTGTTTATATTTTGTTCGGCGGACTTGAAGACTGGAGAGATAAAATCCTCTTCCCTAAACTTACGGAAAACGCATCACCCGAACAGATTGCTAAATTTGAGAAAACGAAAGAGGTTTCAAAGTTCTTCGGAGGAACTCCTTCTGTGGGCGGAACTGCTGACGTGAAGACTGAAACACCTAAGATGGAAATGCCGAAACTCGATAACCAGTCTGGAAACAAAACGCCCGACGGTGCACCGAAGAAAAAGAAAGAGGGATGCTAAACTATTTTAAAATTCAAAATTGAAAATGCAAAATTAAAGAAATAAAGATTTAGACTTATTCAAAACAAAAAGGCTGATTATAATATCAGCCTTTTCAATTTTATAAACAAATTATCTTTATGCCGTAGCAGGTGGAGTAAACACTCTTGCCTTCAGCTCAGAATCTATAATAAACAAGCCGCCCACATTATCGCCAATGAGTCTCATCTTATTTACCAGTTTCGTAATAGTGGCTTCTTCTTCCACCTGTTCATCCACGTACCATTTCAGAAAACTTATTGTTGCGTGATCGTTTTCCTTCATTGCAAGGTCCATCAGGTCGTTAATCGACTTTGTTACAACTTTTTCGTGTTCAAGCGTCTGCTCAAAAACATCGAGCGGCGACTTGAAATCCTGCGGTGGTGTATCAATTTTTGAAAGTTTAACGTTTCCGCCTCTTTCGAGCAAATAATTGTACATCTTCATACCGTGAAAAGTCTCTTCCTGATACTGCACGTGGAAGAAATTAACGAATCCGTCTAAGTCCAGTGTATTGCAGTAAGCTGACATTCCAAGGTAGAAATATGCGGAATAAAGTTCTTTATTGATTTGTGCGTTTATTGCGTCTTCAAGTTTCTTACTTAACATGTTTAATCTCCATTATATGTTTAATTTTTACCTTCAATATACTAAACGTATATTTCAGGCCTGTAGTTTCAAAATTATCATTAACCAATTGTAAATTCAATTTATTAATTTATCTGCTCTCAGTAGTAAAATCTTCTCCATTTCTGAATTCAAAACTCATAACTTTTACTGCTCTTATCTCTTTGCCTAAATCACTTTCATTTCGCTTTTTAATATTATTTCTATCTGTGTAAATCAGTTCTTTTCGTCTTTTATCTGTGTTCAAATCTTTTCTTTCTGCCTAAAAATATCTCTATCAGTGTAAATCTGTTTTCAATCAGCTCTTATCTGCGTGCCATTCTTTTCTCTATTTTCTCTCGTGTTTCCTACCTCC
>CAIUQV010000506.1 GCA_903901375.1 uncultured Ignavibacteriota bacterium | reverse complement strand
TTCAACAAAGATAAACTACCACATTAATAAAAGCGGAATGGTTAAACTTTCAGTTTATGACAGTAAAGGAAACTTAGTCAGTAAATTAATTGAAGAAAGAAAAACCCCGGGAGAATACACAGCAGAATTCAACGGCAGCAGATTAAGCAGCGGAGTTTATTTCTACATGCTGGAAGTGAACGGAACAAGCGAAACACGCAAAATGCTGATGATAAAATAACATTAAAGTACGGACGATTCAGATTGATAACAGTTATTGGTTTAAAACTCTTTCAATCATATTGAGCAAGTCCGCCTGTACAAAAGGTTTCGAGATGTAATCTGTGCAGCCACCCATTATAAATTTTTCCCTGTCGCCTTTCATTGCATAAGCAGTAACTGCAATCACGGGCACATCTTTGAATCCCTGAATATCTCTGATTGCCTTAGTAACCGTTAAACCGTCATCGTTCTTTCCCAAGTTAATATCCATCAGGATTAAATCGTAATTATTAAGGTTAGCAAGGTTGATAGCCTCTTTCCCGCTCTTTGCAGTATCGACAGAGTAATCATTGCTTAAAAATGCTGATATCAGTATAAGTGTGGTTTCGTCATTATCGATAACAAGAATCTTTTTCCTGAATTTCTTATTCGGTGTTTCTGATATTTCCTCGTTACTTTCGATATCAGCGGGGAGGGAATCGAGGAGTCCGCTCTGAATATCAAAAAGAGTATTCTCGTTAATATTTATAGGAAGTGTAACTGTAAACAAAGAACCTTTTCCAAGTTCACTTTCTACGGTAACCTTACCTTTCATTTTTTCTACAAATTTTTTGGTAAGACTTAATCCAAGACCGGTACCTTCGAAGCCTCTGCTAAGTCCTTCGCTGACCTGCCTGAACTCTTCAAAGATAAAACTAAGTTTATCCTGAGGTATACCGATACCTGTATCTCTTACTTCAATTTTAATGAAAGGCATTTCATCTATGAATACAGCATTACTGCTTACAGTAATACTTCCTTCCATAGTGTACTTAACTGCATTGTTGATGATATTGTTAAGTATATCGCGTACGATTCTTTCATCAAGATTAACGAGCATTTTCTTTCCTGAATTAAGATAGGATAGTTCAACACCTTTTGGTTGTACTACTTTGGAATAAAGGCTGACAGAATTCTCTATTGTCTCGCTTATATCAAATACCGAATAGTTTACGGCAAGTTTTCCGGCTTCAATTCTTGACAAATCGAGAATCAGGTTCAGAGTTTCCATCAGGCGGTTACCGCTCTTGAAGATATTATCCGCCATTCCTTTGAGTTCCTCATCGGCAAGTTCACTCTTGAGTAAATCAGAATATCCTAATATTCCAACCATAGGTGTTCTGAGTTCGTGGCTCATATTGGCAAGGAAATTTGTCTTAAGTTTTTCGGATTCTTCCGCTAATTCTTTAGCAGCGATTAAATCGTGCTCGGCTTTTTTCCTTTTAGAAATATCCAGACTTGTACCGATTATAAAAGAATTACTTTCGGTTACAAGTTTTTTTGCGGAGATATAGAACCATTTAATTTTGCCGGGTTGAAATTCATACCTTAATTCAGCTTCAGAATGTCCTGTTTCTCTGGCTTCCTTTATAAGCTTTCCGGCGTCTTCCAGATCTTCAGCATAAACAAAGTCCAGAATACTGTCTCCGGAAGGTTTTTTCTGATACGTATTATGGAGATGATCATAGTATTCATTTCTTCTTATAAACCTGCCATCGAAATCCGTCATAAAGAAACCTCCGGGGAGAGTTTCGATTATGGTATCGCTGAGCTTCTTTTCATTCCTCAGAGCTTCTTCAGAAGCTTTCTTTTCAGAAATATCCCTTACAATCGCGAGGATTCTGTTTTTATCAATAGCTACAAACCTTGATTCAAAAGTCTTAATTACACCTGATAGAGTTAAATTGTATTCGAAAGGTTCGGATTTTTTCCCTGCTGAAACTTCATTTAAAATACTAATTATTTTTTCAGCTAATTCAGACGGGAAATACGCCTTAATATTAGAGCCAACAAGGTTTTCCGGATTGCCAAGGAGTAAATCCACATTTTGTGTATAAAAATCAAGACAGGTTCCGTCTTTACCGAAAATGAACATTAAATCCGGCTGTGCAGTGAGAAGAGCTTTGAACTTTTCAGTTGCTTCGGTCTTTTCTTTTATTTCATTGATAAGACTGTTTTTCTGTTCGTTAAACTTTTTTACAAGGTTTGCTATATCACCGAATTCATTGTTCTGTTTCAGAAGATCTTCAATCGGGATTAAGTTTCCGTCAACAAGACTTTCGGTAATATTTTTAAGAGGATTAGTTAGCCATCTGTTCGTCAGGTAAACAAAGACAAAGACAGTGATAATCAGAATGCTAAAACCGATAAACAGCATAATCCTGATATTACTTAATTCAGCTCTAAACTCGTTCCCTTTAATAAACTCTAAAACGGCAAGAGTATTGTTGCCTGAATTTTTCAGATACTTATAAATAATTTCATCGCTCGCAGTTTTTGAAGAATCAAACTTTTGTGAATTAACTAAATTAATCTCAAATCCCGTAAGTTTGCTGATTTCCGAAATGTATTCCGGATCCCATCTTTTTGCGGTAATCACGAAACCTTTTTCACGGGTAGTATAGTTAATGTCAAATGACGGAACCACAACGGCAGCAAATATTTCGTAAATATTATCGTTCTGGTTTAAAAAAGTGTGGACGGTTTTATTTTTAAGAAACCAACCTTTAATGTCAGTTTCGGAAATTTTTAACAGGTTGTACGCGGTGTCTGAGACAGCATAAATGTTTTTACCGTTTATATCCCAAACTCCAAAGAAATCCATATCGAACGTTTTTCTTACAGGAACGATGTTTTCTTCTGCCCACTTTTTATCAGGTTTGGAAACAAAATCAACCATTCCATTCCAGGCTGAATTATCGATGGTAGGTTTCATAAAACTTGCAGCTTTTAAATCGAGGACTTTATCGACAACTTTTATATCGCTTAAATTTTTTGATTTGAGATAAATAGATATTTCGCGGCTTCTTATAAACTGATAGGCAATCACAAACAAGATTAAGACAGTAATAACAGACAGGAATAAAACTCTTATTTTATATTTAGTCTTCATTTTGAGATTTAAGATAATAAACCACGGGTAAAAAATTTAAGTCATTAAATCAGATACCAATACTTTGATTCTATCCGTATAATTGTAATATTAGTTCAAATTACAAATTAATTCAATTGCATAATAAAAGTACAAAAACATCAAGGAAATTCAGATAAAAAAGCCCCTGATATTTGATATCGGGGGCTTAAATTGAAACTTACCTAAAAATTAATTAAAAACAGACTTAAAGAATCCTTTGTCGTTCTTTGACTCAGGAATAAAGTTTTCGGATTTTCCGAGGTCTTTAAGAATAGTCTTTTCCTTTGAAGAAATTTTCTTTGGGATGAAAATATGAATTTTAACGAGCTGGTCGCCGCGTCCGCCGCTGTTCAGATGACGAATTCCTTTATCACGCATACGCAATATACTTCCGGATTGTGTTCCCGGTTCGATTTTTAGTTTAGCTTTTCCGTTCAGAGTAGGAACGACCACTTCCGCACCAAGAATAGCGTCTGATATGCTGATTTTAAGGTTGTAAATAATATCGTCGTTATCGCGGATAAAGTACTCGTGTTTTTCTTCTTCGATGAAAATCATTAAATCGCCGGCGTGTCCGCCTCTTGCACCTGCATTGCCTTTTCCGCGCAATGACAGATACTGACCGTCTGAGACACCTGCGGGAATTTTAATGGTTTCTGTTTCTTCGTCCTTAGTCCTGCCGTCACCGTGGCACTCAGTACATTTATCTTTAACAATCTTGCCTTCACCGTTGCAGTTATTACACTCAGAAACGTTTACGAACTGTCCGAAAATAGAACGCGAAACCTGTTTAATTTCTCCTGCTCCTTTGCAGACAGAACAGGTTACGTAACCTGCGCTGGATTTTGCACCTGTGCCGTTACAGGTCTTACAGGTTTTAAGTTTCTTAATTTTAATAATCTTTTCAGTACCGTCTGCTATTTCTTCATAAGAAAGCCTGAGAGTAATCTTCATATCAGTTCCTGCAACACCCTGCGAGCGTCTTCTGCCGCGGGAAGAACCGCCGCCAAAAAACTCATCAAAAATACTTCCGCCGCCAAACCCTCCGAAAATATCTCCGAAATGTGAGAAAATATCGTTAACGTTATCGAATCCTGAAAAGCCTGTCTGATTAACACCCTGATGCCCGAACTGGTCGTATCTTTGTTTCTTCTGCGGGTCTGAAAGTACTTCGTATGCTTCAGCGCATTCCTTGAACATTTCCTCGGATTGTTTATCACCCGGATTTTTATCCGGATGGTATTTCATCGCAAGCTTTCTGTAAGCTGATTTTATCTCGTCATTCGATGCGCCTTTACTTACGCCGAGTATTTCATAATAATCTCTTTTTGTCATTTCTCTTCTTTTTCAGTTGATACAATAACTTTGGCAAATTTAATAACTTTATCTTTCAGCTTATAACCTTTTTCAACCACTTCAACCACAGTGTGCGGGGCAACATCTTCGCGGGGTACCTGCAGTAAGGCATCGCAGGTATTCACGTCGAATTCTTTACCGAGTATATCAATCTCTTCAAGACCTGCATTCTTTAGTGTGTTTCTGAATTTATCAGTTACAAGCTGTACTCCCTGTTTCAGCGTATCAAAATCTTTGGTTTCGCCTTTTTCAACAGATTCCATAGAACGGATTAAATCCTCGTAAACAGGAAGTATAGATTTTATTAAATCTTCTGAAGCATATTTTATGTAATTTGAAATTTCAGCGTCTGAACGTTTCTTATAATTTTCAAACTCGGCAGCTTTACGCATTAAAGCATCTTTAAAAAAGTTTACCTCTTTCTGAAGAGAATCCAGTTCGTTAGTTTTCTCTTCCGCGCCGTTTTCTTTAATATCAACGTTCACTTTGTTCTTTTGCTCTTTTTCTTCAGCGTGATCTTTATGTTTATCACTTTTCTTCATTTATTTGAATATCTCCTTTATATTATTGATTTATTTCCGAAATTATTTTTGATGTGTATTCCACGAGTGAAATCATCTTGGCATAATTCAATCTCTTTGGACCGATTATACCTATTTTTCCGTTAACACCGCCTATGGAATAATCCGCACAAACGATGCTGTAATCTTTAAGCTTTTTCTCGTCGTTCTCTGAGCCTATTCTGATGCTTACTTCTTCTGTTGCTTTTCCGGGATTCTGAAAAATATGAACTACAAGATTCTTATTCTCTGTAAGGGAAATAATGTTCTTAAAGTTCTTTGGATCTTCAAATTCAGGCTGTGAGATAATCTCGCCCGTACCCGATATGTGCACTTTATTACCCTTTTCGTCTTCACTGTTTATTTTATCGATGGAATTGAAAAAGAGCTGAAGCAGCTCC
>CAIUQV010000505.1 GCA_903901375.1 uncultured Ignavibacteriota bacterium | reverse complement strand
ATCTTCAAGTTTCAGTATCATTACAGATTCTGCAACGGTTACTTTGAACCAGAGAGTAATTCCTGCCGGAAAATTACAGGGAAACACAACATACTTCTGGCGTGTGCGTGCAACTAACGGACTTGGGACCGGACCATGGACAGATCCGTGGAGCTTCGGAACAACAAGTGTTGGAATAAATCAAATTTCTTCGGAAGTACCTTCCGCATTTAAAGTATACCAGAACTATCCAAACCCATTTAACCCTGAAACAAAGATTAAGTTTGATGTTCCGGAAAAAACGTTAGTTACAATTAAAATATACGATGTTAGTGGTAAAGAAATCGCTAGTATATTCAGTGGAGAGGTCAGCGCTGGCAAATTCGAATCAAACTGGAATGCATCAGAATATTCAGCCGGTGTATATTTTCTGAAGTTTACATCGGATAAATATTCAGCGGTAAAGAAAATAGTTCTAACCAAATAAAATTTTATTCAATATATGTTTTGTAATGTATACCCGGGCTAATCCCCGGGTATTTTTTTAGTATTAATAGTCACTTATATTTTTCTCTGATTCACTTTGCATTTAAAAGTACATAAACATATTTTTGGATATGAAAGAAAAAACAGTAGTTGTAGGAATTGATCTTGCTGGAAGTCCGAAACGCGATACCGGAATCTGCCTGATGCTTAATAAGAAAATTATAAAGTATGCTACACTTCACGAAGATAAAGATATTATTGCCTTTGTGAAAGAAGCGAATCCACAGATAATAGGAATAGATGCGCCGCTTTCACTTCCTCCCGGAAGAAAATCACTCGATGATAATAACGGGGTGCATTTAAGGGAATGCGATAAGGAACTTACAAAACGAAAGATAAGGTTTTTTCCCGTAACACTTGGTCCTATGAGAATGTTAACACTGCGCGGTTTATACCTTAAAAAGAGGTTTAAAAGACTGGGCTATAACAGTATAGAGATATATCCGGGCGCAACTCAGGATATTTATGGTATTCCGAGAAAACAGCACTCCATGGAAGGATTACTGAAAGGTCTTGAAGGACTTGGTATAAAAGGACTTAATGCAGAAATGAATAACGATGAACTTGACGCAGTTACAGGAGCATTTACGGCATACCTTTATTTAAAAGGAAAGGCAGAGATACTGGGTTCGCTTAAAGCAGGTGCTATCATAATACCTAAGAAAGTTAATTCTCAAAAATGAAACCTATAAACTTTGAATCAAATAGTTTTTCTAGATTCTAACTCCTAGCTTCTGACTTCTGGCTTCTAACTCCTGCTCTTACACAAACAAGTCAACGAACTCAAACTTGCTTCCGTCAAACAAACCCTTGTCTCCGAGCTTTAAAGCAGGTATTACAAGCAGCGCCATAAAAGATAACGTCATATAAGGCGAATGCAGATGACAGCCTATCTTTTTCGGTAACAAATTTAAATCAGAATATTTCTTAGCAACAGTCCATCCGTCTTCGTTTGACATTATACCGGCAACGGGCAGCGGAAGTACTTCCACTTTCCCGTCAACGAGTATTGCAATACCGCCGGTATGTTTAACTACTGCATTCACAACCGCTGCAATGCTTTCGTCATTAACACCTACTGCAATAATATTGTGTGAGTCGTGTCCCACGCAGGAAGCTATTGCTCCGCTCTTAAGTCCAAAATTCTTTATGAATCCTACTGCAGGCTTCACTTCGTTGTAACGGTCAACAACGGTTATCTTTAATACATCATTCTCAATATCAGAAACTACAAAACCATTTTCTACTTTGGCGTCAAGATGTAATTCGTTTGTTATAAGCTGTCCCTCGATTGCTTCAATCACTCTTATCTTGCCGGGTTTATGTTCTATTGAAAAGTCTTCGGCTTTCTTCGGACCTATATTAAAATTATTTACAACTTTAGAATCAACAGAGTTTATTAATGTTTTACCGTTTTCGGAAACCTTAACTCCGTTTATGTATGTGGCAATGTTCTTAAATTCGGTAAGACTGTTCACTTCAATAAAGTCGGCATCATCACCGATATTTAATGTTCCTACTTCAAGTCCGTAATGACCAATAGGGTTCAAGCAGGCAATCTGCAGAACGTCATACAAATCATACCCAAGTTCCATAGCTCTTTTCACTACATCGTTAATATGTCCTTCCACAAAATCGTCAGGGTGCTTATCGTCGCTGCAAAGCATAATCATATCTTTCTGAAGTTTTATCAGCGGATGCAGTTCTCCGAAGTTCTTTGCGGCAGAGCCGTCACGTATTAAAACTTTCATTCCGTAAGAAATCTTTTCAAGTGCTTCTTCTATCGTAAAGCATTCGTGGTCGGTTGAAATTCCTGCGCTGACGTATTTCTTCGCATCTTCTCCCTTAAGTCCGGGCGCATGTCCGTCAACAGGCTTGCCGTACTTTTGAGCAATGCTTAGTTTTTCCATAACGTCAGGTGCTTTGAATAATACTCCCGGATAGTTCATCATTTCGCTTAAATAATGCAGGTCAAATTCTTTAAAGAGAAACTCAATGTCTTCGGCTTCGAGTCTTGCTCCAGCAGTTTCGAAATCTGTAGCGGGTACGCAGGAAGGTGCACCGAAATAGAATTTAAAAGGTACAAGGTTTCCGTTTTCAATCATATACTTAACGCCCTCGATTCCAAGTACGTTCGCGATTTCGTGCGGGTCAGAAACTGTTGCCACTGTACCGTGAGTAACTGCAATCCTTGCAAACTCAGACGGAATAAGCATCGAGCTTTCAACGTGAATATGCGCATCTATGAATCCCGGCATGATGAAGTTATCGTACTTTCCGGAATCTTTTGATATATTTGTAATCTTACCGTTTTCAACTTCCACCGTACCTGTATAAACCAGACGGTTTTTAATGTCAACTATGTTGCCCGATACTTTAAACTTTTCCATATATGTTTTATTTAAATAATTTTTAAATCCGTTGATTATTTGCAGCAATCCTTCGTCTTAAGTGAATCGTGGTTTAGCTGTTCTGCAGGAATTACTTTCATCATTTTTTCGGTTTTCGGACTTATGTACATAATTCCAAGGTTCATTCCTCTGAGTATGAACAACACTGCAAGTAGTATGGCAAGCACAGGAATCACTTTTGTTAATTTCTGCCTGATACCAAGACTTATAAAATTTCCGACAACTGAAGTTAAAAACATTACGGGTATAGTTCCAAGCCCGAACAGTGCCATATAAACTATACCAAGTCCCACGTCACCCACAGCAATTGCTCCAGCAACTCCTACGTACACAAACCCGCAGGGAAGAAGTCCGTTTATTATTCCTATAAACAGCATCGAACTCAGCGAACCTTTGCGGAAAAGACTACCGAATGCATCTTTAATTTTCTGAGTAACTTTTCCGAATGGAAGTTTCATTATCATACCTGTCTTTGCAGCTGAAGGTATTAAAACAATAATGATAATAACCAAGCCGGATACTATCGAAACCCATCTTTGCAATCCAACGATTGCAAGGTTCTTTCCGATTAATCCAAATATTAATCCAAAAACAGAATAAGTTATTACTCTTCCAAGGTTATAGAGTAATCTTCCTGCGTAGAATCTGATACTCTTTCCGGGACCTGTAGGCAGGGCGAGTGCTATCGGCCCGCACATTCCTATGCAATGTAAACTTCCGAGTAAACCTATGACGAAGGCAGTAAATATCTCCAAAATGTGTTAATGATTTATACAATAATATACTAATTTATTCAATCTTAAGATAAAAAGCAATTTTAAGATTAATGAATTTCTTTAGTGAACAAATATTGTTTATATTTATAAGTAAATTAAATCATACGACGATGGAAAACTTAGATCACGAAAAGCTTGTAACCGTTTTCAAAAGCGGTCACGAGGGATTAATAGCACTCGCAAAATCAATCCTTGACGAAGCCGAGATTAAATTTCTGGTTATGAACGAAGGCGTTCAAGATTTAGTAGGGCTTGGTGTATTCGGTACAGGTTTCAATCCTGTTACAGGACCTGTGCAGATTAAGGTTCTTCCTGATGATGAAGAGCAGGCAAAGGAACTCTTGAACGGTCTTGAGGAAAGCACACCGCTCGACGAAGGCAATGAAGGGGAAGCCGGAAATTAACATATGAAGGTTGGAATAATTGGCGGTGGTGCAGCGGGTTTCTTTTCCGCTGTCACCATTGCCGAAACCAATAAGTCTTGCGAAATAATTATACTCGAAAAATCTCCGAACGTACTCGCAAAGGTTCGTGTGTCGGGCGGCGGCAGGTGTAACGTTACAAACTCTTTGCCTGACGTAAAAGAGTTTGTGAAAAATTATCCGCGCGGAAACAAAGAACTCTTGTCGGTATTCACAAGGTTCAGCAACGCCGACACTGTAAACTGGTTTGAAACCCGCGGCGTTAAACTTAAAGCCGAATCTGACGGCAGGATGTTTCCCGTCACAAACAATTCACAGACAATAATAGATTTATTCTTAAACCTTTCAAAGAAATATAAAATTAAAATCGTAACAGGTTTTGATGTAAATGAAATTAAGCTTTCCAAAGATATTCGCTTTGAAGTGAAAAGCCGCGGCGGCGACTCTTATAAATTTGATAAACTACTCGTTGCGGCAGGCGGATTTTCTACACGTGAAAAATACAGATGGATTGAATCGCTCGGGCATACAATCGCAGAGCCTGTACCATCACTGTTTACGCTCAACTGCAAAGACACGCTGCTAAGGGATTTGCAGGGGGTGAGCACGCAGAATGCAGAGATGAAAATACCGGGAACAAAACTAAACGCAAAAGGTGATTTACTCATTACGCACTGGGGATTCAGCGGACCCGCAATATTAAAGTTATCTGCTTTTGGTGCCAGAATGTTTTCCGAAATGGATTACAAGTTTAAACTTGAAATCAAATGGACGGGTCTTGATGTTTTAAAGGAAACCGAAAGAGCAAGAGAGGAAAATCCTTTAAGGCAGGTTTCGACTAATCCGTTTACCGGATTTTCCCGGCGCTTCTGGGAAGCATTAATCGAAAAGGCAGAAATAAATTCCCAAAAGCGATGGAATGAACTTTCGAAGAAAGAAACCGAAAGACTTATATTGGTTTTAACAAAATCAGTATTTGCCATAAACGGCAAGAGCACGTTTAAAGAAGAGTTTGTAACAGCGGGCGGAATAAATTTAAAGGAGATTGACTTCCGAACAATGCAAAGCAAGGTTGTGCCGGGGCTGTTCTTCGCAGGAGAAATACTCGATATAGACGGCATAACGGGCGGCTTCAACTTCCAGTCTGCCTGGTCTGCGGGATATATAGCGGGTTGCGAAATAGGCAAAGGAAAAACTTAAGCCCACTATTTAAATTATCTCAGAAAAACATTGAAATTCTTCAAAAGCGAATGCATCGCATTTGGGAACGAGGGCGAGGGAAGCGTTCGAGAAAGAGGTTTTTAATTTAAGATTTCTCAATTGAAAATATTAAAAAGAATGTGGACATTACAGAAACCTCATTACACATACGTGAGGAAATGAAAGAAGGAATAAATATTATGAAAAAATTCTTTGTCATCGTTTTAATGTTTGTAGCAGTGAGTGTGAGTGGGCAGTGGCAGTCGGATGTGCGGCTGACGAATAACCCCGCGGGTTCTTATTCATCATTCATTAATGAAAGGTGTGTTGCAACAAACGGGAATATTGTGCATGTAGTATGGTATGATTATCGTGACGGCAACGATGGAGAAATCTATTACAAACGCTCTACCGACGGAGGAATAACCTGGGGAACGGATACACGCTTAACAAATAGCTCCGCTCGAGCGAGGTATCCTTCCATTGCGGTCTCAGGCTCAAATGTTCATGTAGTATGGAGTGATAATCGTGACTTTAACTACGAGATTTACTACAAACGTTCCACGGACAATGGATTATCTTGGGATACTGATACAAGATTGACTAATAACACAGCTTATTCTGAGTTTCCCACTATCGAAGTATCCGGCTCGAATGTGCATATAGTATGGTGTGAGGCTCGGGACAGTAATTATGAAATCTATTACAAATGTTCAATCGATAACGGTTTAACATGGGGATCGGATATACGACTGACCAATAACATTTATTATTCCCAGTATCCCTCAATCGCAGTCTTGGGTACGGTTGTACATGTTGTATGGGTAGATAATCGCGACGGCAACAATGAAATCTACTACAAACGATCCACTGACGACGGTATTAACTGGGGAACAGATTTTAGAATGACCAATAACACTGCCACTTCCTGGGCTCCCTCCATCGCGGTCACTGGCACGAATGTGCATATAGTTTGGTATGATAATCGTGACGGCAACGATGAAATCTATTACAAACGATCAACAGATGGTGGAATTAACTGGGAAATGGATTCACGCCTGACAAATAATCCTGCTTATTCTTGGACTCCTTCAGTTGCAGTCTCCGGCTCATATATACATGTTGTTTGGATTGATGCTCGCGATGGCAACTATGAAATCTATTACAAGCGCTCCACAAACAGCGGTATAATTTGGGAAGCAGATACTCGCCTGACTAATGACACTGCTGAATCGCATGGACCCTCCATAGCACTCTCCGGCACGAATGTGCATGTGGTATGGAATGACGATCGTGATGGGAACATTGAGATATACTACAAACGCAATCCCACGGGTAACGTTGGGATAACAAACATCAGCACCGAAATTCCATCAGCATATTCACTATCGCAGAATTATCCGAATCCGTTCAACCCTTTTACAGTTGTTCGTTTTTCGTTGTCAGTTGTTAGTAATGTTGTACTGAAAGTTTATGATGTTAAAGGGCAAGTAGTTGAAACACTCGTAAACGAACAGCTTCAGCCCGGCACATACAGCACGCAGTGGAATGCCTCAGCATATTCCAGCGGAGTGTATTTCTATAAGATTCAAGCGGGAGATTTTTCAGAAACAAAGCGAATGTTATTAATCAAATAGCCAACCACCTCTCGTTCCCAATCTGTCGCGGCGGATTGGGAATAGGTTTAGCAATCAGTTTAATAAATTCAAATTTCTAAGTATTGATATCATTTCGCATTCCCAAGCTAGAGCTCGGGAATGAGTGCGAGGGAAGTGTTCGGGAATGAGTTTTATCTATCGTTTCCAATTCCTATTTATCATAGATTTTACTTTTCTATATCGTTAATTTATTCCACTTCAAAATATTTTGAATATAAATCATTTCAGATTATGATAATACTTGTTGATATGGACGATGTCCTTGCTGATTTTGACGGCGGGTTTCTGCTTAAATGGAGAGAAAAGTATCCGGATGAATTCTTTATTCCTATGAGCGAAAGACAGAAATTCTATATGCGCGATGAATATCCGCCTGAACTGCTCGATAAGATGACGGACTTATTCACACAAAAGGGATTTGTTGCAAACCTGCCTTTGATACGAGGCGGAGTTGAGGCTGTGAAAAATATTAAGGAAAAAGGTCACGAGGTTTTTATATGCACGAGTCCGATGCGCCAGTATCAGAACTGCGTAGCCGAAAAGTACGAATGGGTTGAAAAGAATATGGGTTTTGACTGGACGACAAAGATAGTTTTATCACGCGACAAGACACTTATACAGGGAAATATATTAATTGACGATAAGCCCGAAGTGACGGGTGCCGTAAAGCCTGTATGGGAGCACGTTATATTTGACAAGAGTTACAACGCACACGTTATCGGACAGAGAAGAATAACGTGGCAGAATTATCAGGAAGTATTAAAAGAATTATAAATAATTATTCAGAACATTATAAACACAGGAGATTAAAATGGATTTAAAGTACGCACCGAAAATTGCGTTAGAGTTAAACTTAAAACTACATCAGGTTGAGAATACTGCAAAGCTGCTGATGGAAGATGCAACAGTACCTTTTATTTCGAGGTACAGAAAAGAATTAACGGGAAGCCTTGATGAGGTTGAAGTTACAGCCATACGTGACAGACTGATACAGCTTGAAGAACTCGACAAAAGACGCGAAGCTATACTCAAGTCACTTGCAGAAAGGGATTTACTCACGGAAGAACTGAAGGGTAAGATTGATGCCGCAGAAACAATGACGGAGCTTGAAGACATTTACCTTCCGTATAAACCAAAGAAACGTACACGTGCAACGATTGCAAAGGAAAAAGGACTGGAACCGCTTGCAAACATATTATTTGAACAGGGGGCTTTTGATATT
>CAIUQV010000504.1 GCA_903901375.1 uncultured Ignavibacteriota bacterium | reverse complement strand
AATTTCAAAATTATAAGATACTATAAATTTAATGGAAAGAACTATGAAATGATTAAAGAGGATTTTATTGATTAATAAAATTTGCTAATACTTTATTAAAATAATTATCAAAAAATGAGAATAAGAAATACAATAATATTAGCAGCAATCATTTATTAGGTTTTAAAATTTGATATTTGCCTAATACCTTTGAAAAATGAAGAAATAGTATACTGTGAAATTAAAGATATTATTTACATTTAATAAAAGGGGCTTTAGATGTCTCTAAGCCCCATTTGTTACATAGGATAGACTATAAATTGACAATTAGGTGTTTTTTGTTTTTTAAGAAGTCCTTGTTTCTTTTATTAGCTTTAGTAACTTCATTTACGGATATATTAAATAATTTTGAGATTTCACTTCTTTTATATCCATCTAAATGCAGTTTTAGAATGTTAAAATCCTGATATCTGTCGTCATCTATTAATAATTTTTTCACTTTGCTTAACATTGTTACCTTTCTTACATCTGATTCATCTTTGTATGAGCTAAGAATATTAATTTCATTAAATTCGTAAAGCAATTCCTCTGTTCCTTCTATGCTGTTTATTTGAGCTTCAAAATTGGATTCTTCATCCTCGTCGTAATCAAATAAGTTTTCTTTGTGTTTATTTCTAAAATTATTAAATTCACTTTTCATTGTATAAAACATTACTTGTCGTATATCCGGTTCTTTCTCTAAATCCCAGGCACGATCACCTGTCAATAATGCCTCTCTTGCATTTGCGAATATATCTTCGGGCTTTAAATATCTTTCTTCTTTAAAATTTTCTCTGAATAATTTTTTGGAAAAATTTTCCATATACTTCATTGCCGCCTTGTCGTTCTCCAACTTTTCAAATAAATGATATTTAATCATCGAATCAGTCATACCGAACTTTGTTCTAAGTTCTTTTATGTATTCTGATAATTCGTCATGATTCATCTTAAAGATGTCTATTGATTGTGCATTAGCACGCGTTATTTTTTCCATTATTACATAAATGAAATTATAAAATTACTCATCAATTACTTCTCCAATTATTTCGAATACTTTAATTTCTGATTACTTGTAAATAGATTGCTGGTCCATATTGGCCTCCTTTTTATGTTTTATTTTAAAAATCATTTTAAACATCTATATTAAATATACACCTGAGAAAATTAATCATAATGTATTTTCAAAAGTTATTTTTGTTCGAATCAACCACTATTAAAAATACAATTGAGAAAATAAATAAATGTTTGTTCCCTTTAGTTTATAACCTACTAAGTAAAAGTACAATTATGCGTTTCTGGGCTATTTTTAACTATAAAGTGCAATTTTAAGCTAAATATTAACTAATTTTATATGTATTGACATATACTGAGTAACTCGTTGAGTTATTTTTTTAAAAGAATATTTTGAAATAGCCCAATTATAGCTTGAAAAAAGGAAAAGGGCATTAATTTTTGCACTATATATTTTTAATAAATATTGAAATAATACATATATTTTGTTGAATTTCTATTATTCTAAATGTATGCTTTGCAATTATTTGATGTTTGCCATAATGTATTTTTCAGGTTTACCGGAAAAAATCGTTTCTGAAAAGTATTATAAGGAGAAGGGTGAATCTTGTAAAAATTAATTTAAATAACAATTAATCCTTTTGGATAAGAATAAATTGCATTTTGCGAATAGGAAAAGAAGAATAAGATTTAAAATTTAATTGAAAATTAAAATTGTTTGAAGAGTAACGGCAAAAATGCATTTCAAAATAGTAATATAATTAGAAGACAGATTATACAATAAATTTATTATAAAATTACATTTAAAAGTTTACAATTGAGGAGCTTTTTTTAAAACCCATAAAAAAGGAGATTAATGTATGGGTAAGCTAAATAAAAATATCCTCGGAAATCCTTCGGGAGCAGTAGGAAAGGTCGTCTTTAAAGATAGAGGCGGCAACGTATTCATTGGCACAAGGCCGAAGTCTTATATGCCGGGATACGATACAGATTCGATAAATCGCAGGAAGCGTTTCGGTTTGACAGGAAAGTTTTCGAGAGCGGTGAACTCGATAGATGTATTAAAAATTGTTTGGGATGCTGCGACACCAAACAACATTTCACCGTTCAATGGTATTTTCAAAGCAAATTACCATAATGTAGCGGCGGATGACGTGAACAGCACAGCGATACTTACACCAAGTGTAGGGTTCAAGGCTACTGAATCAAGTATTGAACTTTCCAATACTGAAGTTACAGCAACATTGAATGCACTTGGGACAGCGTCGGAAATTGATACGCAAATCGAAACCACTATTGTTATGGCGGCTTTGGTTTACTGTAAAGGATTGCTCGACCCAAATTTCAAAGAGGACTATTTCATGGCGTTTAAATCCGACCCTGTGATAGTAAACCTTACGAGTAGTTTGAGTTTCTCTATCACGCTAAGCGGGACTGAAAACCAGATATTTGATAAGTTCTCTTCTCACAAGGGGTTTCTGGTGTTTGTAACACTGGATGCGACTGGAAATCCAATCAGGTATTCGAACACTTTTGTTCATTGATTGGGCTGTGAGCAGTTAATAATT
>CAIUQV010000503.1 GCA_903901375.1 uncultured Ignavibacteriota bacterium | reverse complement strand
TGCTGTGCCTTAGCGCTGGTCATTTCCTGATAAGTTTTTTCCTCAATAGGACGTTCTTTTGTTAAATCTTCCCATCGCTTAACCAACCTATCCATTCCAGCCCAATAACTTTCGTTGTAAGACTTTTTATCCCATTCTTTATTTGACATTGCACCTCCTTTAAGTGTGTTTAGTTTAGACAAATTTTGTCATACTTTGCATCTTCTGCTTCTTGCATGAATTGCTCTGTAGCCATTCCAGAAAGGAACATTGAAAAAGCAATCATTTTTTCATCTTCCATGAGTTTTCTTTCTATAGCAAGCTCAATACCCTGGATGCCAGATAGTATGCAATCAGCCGTAAACTCATCAATCATTAGCAATTCTGAGATCGCTTCGTCAAACTTTTTTCTTTTCATCGAGTTCCTCCTGGAGTTTTAGATTTTCGTTTGTAAGGCGAATATTTTCGTCACGAAGTTGTTTAAGTTTCCAAAGTATTCCATCAAATGTCTCATGCCAATTATCATTATTTATTTCTTCCATTTAAAAAAGATTAAGTGTTGCAATAAGAAGTATCACATGAATCATCTGATCGAAACCAATTATCGTGAAGAACCAATGACGCTCATTATTTTCCCACAGTATTGAAGTGATTTGGCTGGTTATAAAATCAATGACCAGGTGGAATGAAGCATTTAGTAACGCAAAATAGATAATAGCATCACCTCGTTGCTCACCAAACACGATTATGCCAGCACCAATCAATGTAACAAAATATACAACAATATGCAAACACAACGCCTCAATAAGCTTACTCTTATTCGTTGCCATCCAATCAGATTGTAATACAAAGTCACCAATGAAGTGTGCGACAATAATTATGTATAAAACATTTACATTCATTTCAATATAGTTAAGATTTGCTTGATTTCCATGCCTTTCCAGTCCATGGATCTATTCTTTTTAGTGATGCTCTATTTTTGTCGGTGGCTGCTTTATCTACTTTCCAACCTTCTTTAAGTACAATGGTATCAAAACCGCATTTATTACAGCGATATGCATAATCATCTATAATACCACCGCAACCCGGGCACTCAAAGAACTTTTCTGTGTCTTCATATTTTTCCTTTTTTGAACCCTTAGGTCGTCCTGGGTGTTTGTAATTGAGGACTTTCACTGCTTCAGCCATGATATATCAAGGTTTTGTTAAGATGAAACTTTCAATGAATTCAACCGCTGAATCTAACATATAATCTCTATCATCCTTTCCGCATCTCAATGACCTGTAAATCATATGTATAGCAAAACTAATATCATAACCTGGTTTCCAATCTGCAAGAACCTCTTCTACCGAATATGCATCGATAAACCACTTTCTTATATTATACTTAATAATAGTTGAAATTCCAAACTTTCCAAACTCTTTTTCTCGATTGATATACCAAATTGCTTTCTTTAGATCTTCTACAATTTTTTCGGCGTCTTTTCTGCCTGCTCGACTAATATACTTAATTGCATTACCTAGACTGAAACTCAAGTCCCAATCTTCAATCAACGCAATTGGTTCAATTTCCCTGTCTTCTGCATAGTGAGCAGGATGATCAATCATTTCTTTCATATATTAAATCCATTAAATTTCGTGTTACTATTGTTATTAAAACTAGACGGTTGATTTGCATTTAAAATAGTGCCTTGAGCCGAGTTTTCTAGATTAAAAAGTTTCATTTTTGCCTTGTCAACACCAATCAAGAACTTTTTATGCTTATTCAGATCATTATATCTATTCTTCAACTGCTTGACCATATATTGGCCAAGATCAGATAACTGGTCATTGCTAATTATCGCAAACATCAGATCCGCTGTCGCAGGCAATCCCCATGACTCTGATACATTGTCGAGGTCCATGTCCGAGTTGCCGAAGCCAGACCTATTTGACTGAGTCGCAGTAACCACCGGTACATTAAATTCAACCGCCAATCCGCGTACCTCTTCTGCAATCGATTTAACATAAGTATATGAAT
>CAIUQV010000502.1 GCA_903901375.1 uncultured Ignavibacteriota bacterium | reverse complement strand
GGTACGGGGATGTAGCTCAGGGGTAGAGCAACTGCCTTTTAAGCAGTGGGTCGGAGGTTCGATTCCTCCCATCCTCACAGGAAAGAAAAGCCGGTAACGAAAGTTATCGGCTTTTTTCATTTATAAAAAGTTGTTATAGTTACTCTTATTTTGATTTATAACTGTTTAATGAAATCTATTGTTATTTACAGAACAGAATATTATTTTCGAGGAAAAAGGGGTAATAATGAAAAAGCTATACTACTTTATTCTGCTTTTAACAATTTCGCTTGCTGGTTGCGGTGATGAAGGAAATCCGGTAGAACCCAAAAATGTAGAATGGGGTTGGGTACCTTTATATTCACAGACAAAACAGGACTCAATCTACTGTAAAGATAATATCACCGGTTACGTTTCTAAAGATCTTACTTTGTCCAGTTATTTACAATCCAACGATACCATCAGAATTACTTTCTATTATCAGTTTAAAGGTAACTCTCAGAACACTTTAAAAATGAAGTATGATATCAGATTCTTTGATTGGGATTTGTTCTCAATTAATCTGACTGAGAATGACTGGCACTATTACAGATTTCAGACTGTCGCAGGGTCTTATGTTTATAATGTTATTAGATTAAAATTTTATCTTTACCTTGTAAACGGAAATACTGTGAACCTGAAAGATATAAATGTGTACGTTAAGAAATAATTAAAACTTCATTTGCTTATGCGCATAATATTATCTTAGGATTGAGTATTTTACATTAAGATATTATTATATAAATGAACAGTATAAGCGCAAAAGCCAGAATCGGCAATAACGTTGAAATAAAAGACTTTGCTGTAGTTGACGACGATGTCGTGATTGGGAATAACGTTTTTATTGGTCCCTGTGCATACGTGGGTAACGGCTCAAGAATAGCAGATAATGTGAAGATATTTCACGGCGGGAGTATTGCTTCTCATCCACATTCGGTGGGATTTGCAGATGAAATTTCGACCGTAGAAATTGGTGAAGGGACATTAATAAAAGAATTCTCTACTATAAGCAGGGCTACAAAGTATAGTTACAAAACAATTGTAGGTAAAGACTGTTACATAATGAATTATGTCCATGTTGCACACGATAACAGAATCGGCGATAATGTTGTGCTGACTAACGGAGTAGGTCTTGGCGGACACGTAACAGTAGACTCTCACACAACCATTGGAGGTCTGGTTGGTGTACACCAGTTTGTACATATTGGTGAATATGTTATGATTGAATCCAATACTAAAGTAACTAAAGATATTCCTCCTTATATCCTTGCAGGAAGAACCCCCCAGAGGTTTATGGGGATAAACTACATCGGATTGAAAAGAAAAGGATTCTCTCCTGAAGTTATCAGCCGTATTAAAGATGCTTACCGTATAGTTTATTCAAGAGAACTTAATTTCAAAGATGCCTTGAAAAAGCTTAAGGACGAGATGGAAATTACTGCTGAAGTTAAAAACATTTATGACTTCATAATTAAATCCGAAAGAGGAATACTGTCTAAATAACGTTTTCTCCCGATTCATCTTCCTCGATCGCTTCAGAAGTAAGTTCTGATGGAAGTGCTTTTGCAGTGCTGATGCCCATATTCTTTATCTTTTCTACCTGTGATATCAGATTTCCTCTGCCCGTTTTAATTTTCTTCATAGATGAAGTCAGGCTTTCTTTTGCGTTATCAAATTTCTTTTCGACTTCAAGTAAATCATTATACATTCCCACAAATTTTTCATACAGTAAAGTGCTTTGTTTTGCTATCTCCAGCACATTCCGAGTTCTGTATTCCTGTTTCCAGATGTTAGCAATTGTTCGTAGTGTTGCGAGTAGTGTAGATGGACTTACTATAACAATATTATTTTCAAATGCATCATTCCAGATATTAATATCGCTTTGAGCTGTTACTGAAAGTGCCGGTTCGATAGGCATAAACATAATAACAAAATCAAGACTTTCCAAATTGTATAAATCCTGGTATCT
>CAIUQV010000501.1 GCA_903901375.1 uncultured Ignavibacteriota bacterium | reverse complement strand
ACAATTCAGGAAAATTATAATCTGATTAAAGATATCTATGTAATGCTTGAACCGTTTAAAAACAGAAAGGCAGGGAAGCTGTCAGGCGGTATGAAGCAAAAACTTGCACTCTGCTGCGCTCTTATCCATAAACCAAAAATTCTGTTCCTTGACGAACCTACTACAGGTGTTGACCCTGTCTCACGTAACGAATTCTGGGATATGCTTGCAAACCTGAAAAAAGAGGGAATCACTATTGCAGTTTCTACTCCTTATATGGACGAAGCAAATAAATGCGACAGAATTGCATTGATGCAAAAAGGTAAAATCATGGAAACAGATTATCTTCAGAATATTATTTCACGCTTTCCACGTAAACTGTTTTCCGTTAAGTCGGACGGTATGTTTGTACTTCTGAATGAACTAAGGGAATATGAGTTTTCAAACTCTGTCTTCTCATTCGGCGATTCACTCCATTACTCCGATAAAAGAGAAGGAATTACTAAAGATGTTATATCTGAATATCTGAAAACTAAAAACCATAAGAGTGTTTCTATAGAAGAGATTGAACCAAACATTGAAGATTGTTTTATGGATTTAATGAGCAAATGATATGGATAACAAATATATAATAGAAGCAGAAAACCTTACAAAGAAATTCGGGCATTTCACTGCCGTTGATTCAATTTCTTTCTCTGTTAAACCCGGTGAAATATTCGGATTTCTCGGTGCGAATGGTGCTGGTAAAACAACTGCAATGAGAATGCTTTGCGGACTTTCAATTCCAACATCCGGAAAAGCAACAGTGGCAGGCTTCGACGTGTACAAACAAACTGAGCAGATTAAAAAGAATATCGGTTATATGAGCCAGAAGTTTTCTCTCTATGACGATCTAACGGTTATAGAAAACATAAATTTCTATGGAGGTATTTATGGACTTTCAAATTCTGAGTTAAAAGAGAAAGCTGAATACCTTATTGACCTTCTTAAAATATCCGAAGCAAGGAATAAACTACTTGTTTCTTTACCGCTCGGATGGAAACAGAAACTTGCTTTCTCAGTTGCAATAATTCATGACCCTAAAATAGTTTTCCTCGATGAACCAACAGGCGGTGTTGACCCAATAACGCGGCGCCAGTTCTGGGATATGATTTACGAAGCATCGCATAAAGGAGTAACTGTTTTCGTTACTACTCATTATATGGATGAAGCTGAATACTGTAATCGTATATCAATGATGGTTGACGGTCGCATTGCTTCGCTCGATACTCCTGATAATTTAAAGAATGAATATGGTGCTGATAATATGCACGAAGTATTCGTTAAGATTGCGAGGGGAAAATGAAAAGGTTCTTTGCCTTTGTTGTAAAAGAATTTAAACATATAATCAGGGATTACAGGACTCTGCTTATTTTGTTCGGAATGCCCATTGCACAAATACTTCTGTTTGGTTTTGCAATCACTAATGAAATTAAAGATGCTAAAATAGCTATTCTTGATTTCTCCAAGGATAACGTAACTCAGGAAATAAGCAATAAAATTCTATCTTCCGGTTATTTCCTGCTGTATAAAAATCTGAATTCAATAAAAGATATAGAGCCGGCATTCAAAGAGGGGATTATAAAGGAAGTAATTATCTTCGAACAGGACTTTAGCAAAAACCTTGGTAAGTCTAACCTCTCTAATATTCAGATTATTGCAGATGCATCAGACCCTAATCTTGCAAATATGTTAATAGGCTATACTTCATCAATTATACAGGATTACCAGAAAGACCTACATGCTGGTAAAACTCTCCCTCCGGTGATTAATACAGATATTAAGATGTTATACAATCCAAATTTGAAAAGTGTGTTTATGTTCGTTCCCGGACTT
>CAIUQV010000500.1 GCA_903901375.1 uncultured Ignavibacteriota bacterium | reverse complement strand
GTGATAATAACACGGATAGGCGGCAATATGAATCTTTGTAGCCCAGTCTGGTTCGTTTCTGTCTTTAGGTCTTTTCAATAACTGATATTTTTCTACCAAGTCCCACCAGAGTTTATTCAAATCCTGGTCAGGGTTTTCGTACATAGATTTTTCAAAGCGGTACATAACCTGTGACCAGCGTGAGAATACGAGCTGCTGCAGTCTTAATGATTTGAAAGCATCATCCGAAATTTTCTTTGCTTCATCTTCGGAAACAAGTTTCATATCTTTCATCCAGGTACCGTTTGAAGAGAACCTTCCGAATATCATAGCGATAGCTTCAGTAGTGAAAGTATGAGCAGGGTCTCTTAATGCAAAAGGCAGATTTTTATTATCGATGTATTTATCATATGCTGCATGACCGAATTCGTGAAGCATAGTGTTCATCCATTTTTCAGTCTGCTTAACATTGCATAAAACCCTGACGTCTCCAGAGTTGTCAATATCAGTGCAGTATGCGTGCTGGTTCTTTCCGGGTTTCTCAAATAGGTCTGAATTCTTAATAACATCATCTACAGGAATTCCGATACCTTTATAGTACTCTTCAGTAAGTTTAACGAGGTCTTTATCTTTATAATATGTATCGAGGTCGACTTTATAAATCTTCGGAGCTTCCTGGAAGAAGCGATTCTGATAATGCCATGGCATTAAGTCTTCCTTTTTAATTTTATACTTATCAGCAAAGTAAGTATCTATTTCATCTTTTTCCTTTTTGAAAGCATCTTTAGTAAGAACATCGAGTTCGTCGAAGAGTTTAAGAATTTCCGCAGGATCCTGTTCGGAAAGTTTCAATCTCATTTCGTGATAGTTAAGATAACCGAGGTCTTTGGCGACTTCATTTCTCATCTTAACGAGTTTTTTAACATCGTCTGCAACGACAGGTCCAATCTTTTTATGAGCAAGCCATGCAGTTTCGAGTTCTTTAGAATCTTTAGAATTCATAAGAATATCTTCAATCTCATTATCAGTCATCTTTTTACCGCCGACTTCAGCGCGGTAATTTCCGAACTTCTGTTCAATCTGATTCTGGGCGGCATTAATGGCATTGAGTTTAGCGGTATCTGCCTGATTGCCGAGGAAACCGAGGTACAGTATTTCAAGCTCACGTTTTTTAACAGAGTCTGTGATACCTTTTGAACTATGAATTTTCTTTAAAGTGTTGAAATCATCTTTGTTAGAAAAAATCAGAGTCAGTTTATTCTGAAGTTCAGCGACTTTTTTAAAGTCTTCTTCCTTACCAGTGATTGAAGCATTCCAGTAAGCAAGGTTAGTTTCCTTGAACAGCGGGATATAATTTGCTTCAAACTTTTTTACAAAATCATCAAATTGTTTTACCATTTCGGGGTCAGCTTTAGTTTGTTCCTGAGATTTCTTTTGTTCGCATCCTACTAATGCAGTTAAAAGAACAAAAACGATTAGAATTAAGTTTAATTTTTTCATATAAATAAATTTAGTTGAAAATTCACTCCAGTACAAAAATAGTTTATTTGTTTAATATATAATACGGAAATAGCTGGGGCAAGTTTTGGGGATTGAAATAGGAAATAACAAACAAAGAGCGGCACACTGAAAGAAAATGAAAGATATTGATTTGCACTGATACTATATTAATTATATTCAGACACAACGAGAAGAACAGGGACAAAATACGTAGAAAGTTGTCGTCAAAAAAATATACACTAAAATACATCTTTTATTTTTGAGTTTAAGATATTAATTTACGATAAGTCAAAATATATTTTTCATTAACTTAAATATCAGTTTATGTCAGAACACATCTCTACCGGAGTCAAAGGTTTACCGGAAAATGCATATCGGGAGCTAAGAGAAGGAGAAGAGTTTGTTCCTTTAATGTCCCCCCACTAGCATAGTACCCGAAGTAAACCTCTGGTCAGTATCATGGGGATTGCTTATGGCAATCATTTTTTCAGCGGCAGCAGCGTACCTTGGATTAAAAATCGGACAGGTATTCGAAGCGGCAATTCCGATTGCGATTATTGCAGTCGGAGTATCGTTTATAACCAAGAGAAAGAATGCACTTGGTGAGAACGTGATTATACAATCTATAGGAGCGAGTTCGGGAGTAATAGTAGCAGGAGCAATCTTTACGATACCTGCATTATACATACTCGGACTTGATGTACAGTTTTATCAGGTATTTTTATCATCGTTACTTGGTGGTTTTCTTGGTATTCTGTTTTTAATACCATTCAGAAAATACTTTGTATCGGATATGCACGGAAAGTATCCATTCCCTGAAGCGACAGCCACAACAGAAGTTTTAGTATCGG
>CAIUQV010000499.1 GCA_903901375.1 uncultured Ignavibacteriota bacterium | reverse complement strand
CTGTTCACCTGAGGATGATGAAATCTTATTTGATATATCAAGGAATGTTTTTGTCTGTGAAACTGTGGCGTTAGAGTCATTAGGTAAAACTATAATCTTTCCGTTCTGCTGAACAACGAATATCCTGTTTGTCCCGTCACCGCTGTGTGTTAAATGCAGCGCACTGGTAAAAGTTAGGTTTGGAAATGCGTCAGTTAGCGTGATATTAGGATTTTGCGCATACGCAAGATTTATCAGCAATAGCAATATTACTGTTGTAAATGTTTTTTTCATTTTCATTGTTGTTGTTTTGTTCTAATAACATAAGTTCTCTTCACAAAATTCATTAAATCTATTCGCATTCTATGTAAAAGTCTATTTCTGTTTTATCTCTTTGCCTGAAAAATTTCTTCTCTGTGCGCTCTGTGTTCTCTCGTGGTGAATAATCTCTATTCATTAAATTTATTCACATTATCTGTAAATGTTTATCTCCGTTTTATCTCTTTGCCTGAAAAATTTCTTCTCTGTGTGCTCTGTGTTCTCTCGTGGTGAATAATCTTTATACATTAAATTAATTCACATTATCTTAAATGTATATCTCTTTACCTGAAAAAATCTTTTCTCAGTGATCTCTTGAATCCTCTGTGGTCTCTGTGAGCCTAATCCTGCAAATAATCCCCTTTTATTGAATTTTCCTTGCCCTCTTTTTGTTATTTTTATTAGTGCCGCTATTTTTTATTTTCAACAAATTTATTATATGGACAGACTTACATTATTTCAGGAGAAACTGAAAGATTTCTCCGTAGAATTTTATGACGTAAACGGAACTCCGGGTATTATCACAACCCCCGATAAGGTTCTGGATGTTTGTAAAGTGCTTAAGAATGACGAAGAAATATCTTTCGAAATGTGCAAAGATGCGGTAGGAGTTGACAGGTTTCAGAAGAAGAACAGGTTTGAAATTATTTACAGTCTTTATTCACTTAAGTATAAAGACAGGTTATTCGTAAAGGTTCTTCTCGATACCAAAAACCCTGAAACCCCTTCGCTGACGGGCATCTGGAAAGGTGCTAACTGGTTTGAAAGGGAAGCTTATGATATGGTTGGTATTAAGTTTATAGACCATCCCGATTTAAGAAGAATTTATATGCCCGAAGAGTTTGAATACTATCCGCTTAGAAAAGATTTTCCGCTTATGGGTATTCCGGGTTCATTATATTTACCAAAGAAATAATATAATTTATTGTATATGTCGCAATCAGTTTTTGAAAAAATGAAAGAGAAAGATTCTGATATTCCAAGGTCAAAAATTCTTGACGCTCTGGAGAATCAGGATTTAAGCATCGAGTTTGATGATGTTCTTGAGAATGAAATGGTTCTGAATATGGGTCCTCAGCACCCTGCCACTCACGGTGTTCTGAGACTTTTAATTACTCTCGACGGAGAAACTATTAAAAGAATTGTTCCTGACCTTGGCTACCTTCACAGAGGATATGAAAAACTTGCAGAGAATATGTCGTATCATGAATTTATTCCTCACACAGACAGGCTCGATTATCTCCAGCCTATTTCAAACAACATTGCATTTACTCTTGCAGTTGAGAAACTTATTAATCTTGAAGTTCCGGAAAGAGCTACATACTTAAGAACTATCTGTTCTGAACTCGGAAGAATTCAGTCACACCTTATTGCATACGGTACTACAACAATGGATAGCGGCGGTTTAACTCCTTTCCTCTGGTGTATGCGCGAACGCGAAAAAATTCTCGATATATATGATATGTTTGTTGGAGTACGTTTCACTACTTCCTATGCCCGCATTGGCGGTGTTGCAAACGATATTTCAGACGAAGCAATTGCTGCTACAAGAAAATTTATTGATGAGTTTCCAGGCTACCTTAAAGAGATGAGAGATATTATTGAGCGTAATAAAATATTTGTTAATCGTCTTGAAGGTATCGGATATATGTCTAAAGAAGATATTATTGATTATGGTATTAACGGACCGATTCTACGTGCAGCAGGCGTAGCCAGTGATTTAAGAAGGGATGAACCGTATTTGGTATACGACAAAATGGATTTCGATGTTGTTACTGCAACTGACAGTGACTGTCTTGCCAGATTCTGGGTACGTTTTCAGGAAATGTATGAATCAGTAAAAATTATTCGCCAGTGTCTGGATAATCTTCCGGGCGGACTTGTGAATGCTTTGTCTCCAAAGAAAGCACTTCCGCGAAAAGATAAGATTTACACAAAGATGGAAGAACTCATTCACGATTTTATGCTCATAAACTTTGGACAGAATCCTCCTGTCGGAGAATCGTATTCAGCTATAGAATCATCAAAAGGTGAACTTGGATTTTATATCATAAGCGATGGCAGTGGTCATCCTTTCAGGATGAAAATCCGTTCTCCGTCATTCAGCAATCTACAGGGAATACCTGTGATGCTGAAGGATGCATTCATATCAGATTCAGTAGTAATCATTGGCGGACTTGACCCAGTTATGGGTGAAGCAGACAAGTAAATTAAAATTTTATTATAAGATGTCATTATTCAACGAAGAAGAATTAAAGAAAGTCGAAGAAATTAAATCCCGCTATCCACAGGCGCAGGCAGCACTTCTCCCGGTGTTATGGATGGTTCAGGAAAAAGAAGGATGGATATCAGAAGAATCTATGAGGTATGTAGGTGATTTGCTGAAAATAAACTATGAACACATTCTCGGCGTCGTTACATTTTATACAATGTTCAACAAACAGCCGAGAGGGAAGTATCATCTTCAGATTTGTACAAACGTTTCCTGTATGCTTCGCGGCGGTTATGATTTGTATAAATATGCGTCTGAAAAACTCGGCATCAGTAATAACGAAACAACCAAAGACGGATTATTCACAATCGAAGAAGTAGAGTGCCTCGGTTCCTGCGGAACTGCACCAATGATTCAGGTAAACAATAAAGAGTATTATGAAAACCTTAGTGTAGAAAGCTTCGGCAAACTTATCGAGGATTTCAAAAACTCCCATTAATTTTGATTTAAAGAGAAATTACCACAGAGTTCACAGAGAACACAGAGAGATTTTAGGTAAAAAGAAAAAGACAGATTTTAATTTATAGTATATTGGATAAAGACCAATTAACAGACAAGATTATTGGATATGCCATCGAGGTTCATAAGAATTTGGGTCCGGGTTTATTAGAAAGTGTATATGAGGAATGTTTGCATTACGAATTGTTAAATAATGGGTTATTTGTAGAAAGACAAAAGAGCATTCCATTAATATATAAAAGTAAAAAGCTGGAATCTAATTTAGTTATAGATTTATTAGTTGAAAACTCTGTAATAATTGAATTGAAATCAGTCGAAATTCTGAAACCTGTTCATGAAGCACAATTGATTTCATATTTAAAATTGTCAGGAATTCACACAGGTTTATTAATTAATTTTAATGTAAAGTATTTAATAGACGGAGTTAAAAGAAGAGTAGTTTGATTTAAGGTTGTTATAAGTTCTTTTATTAAAATAGCTCTGTGAACTCTGTGCGCTCTGTGGTAAGAAAGCTATATAATAGTTTTACATTTTTTAGCTCTGTGAACTCAGTGTTCTCTGTGGTAAGAAAATTATAATATTTATGACGTTTATATCTCTGTGAACTCAGTGTTCTCTGTGGTAAGAAAACTATAAAATATTTTTTACGTTTTTATCTCTGTGTGTTCAGTGTGCTCTGTGGTAAGAAAGCTATATAATAGTTTTACATTTTTAGCTCTGTGAACTCAGTGTTCTCTGTGGTAAGAAAACTATATAGCACTTTAAATGTTTTTATCTCTGTGAACTCTGTGTGCTCTGTGGTGAAGAAATACTAAAAAAGATAATTCAATATTATGACTAAAATAATTTTAAAAGATATACCCGATTTACACAAGCTCGATGTCTACGAAGCAAACGGCGGATACCAGTCCATTCGTAAAGCTCTGAAAGAAATGAGCCCTGACGATGTAACCACCGTCGTTAAGAATTCAAACCTTCGTGGTCGCGGAGGTGCCTGCTTTCCTACAGGTTTGAAGTGGACCTTTATGCCTAAGCAGACTGATAAACCAAAATATCTTTGCTGTAATGGTGACGAATCTGAACCCGGCAGTTTTAAAGACAGGGAAATATTTGAAAAAAATCCGCATCAGTTTATAGAAGGTGTTTTACTTGCCTGCTATGCGATGGGAATAAAAGCTGCATACGTATATATCCGTGGTGAATATTTCAAATGGATAAATCTTTTGCAGGACGCTCTTGACGATGCTTATAAAAAAGGTTATATCGGAAAGAATATTTTTGGTTCTGAATTTTCTACTGATATTTACATTCACAGAGGTGCAGGTGCATACATCTGCGGCGAGGAATCAGCTTTAATGAATTCCGTTGAAGGTAAACGCGGTTACCCGAGAGTTAAACCTCCTTTCCCGGCAGCCTACGGCCTATGGGGGTGTCCGACTACTATCAACAATATCGAAACACTTGCAAACATTCCTGAGATTATTAAGAACGGTGCTGAATGGTTTACACAAATAGGCGAGCCTAAGCATCCGGGCACTTTATTGTTCGGAGTCAGCGGACACGTTAATAAACCCGGTGTGTATGAACTCCCAACAGGTACGCCTTTAATGACAATTATCAACGATGTTTGCGGCGGCGTTCTTGACGGCAAGAAAATTAAGATGGTTATTCCCGGCGGCTCTTCTATGCCCCCACTTACACCTGAAGAATGTTTGACTGCAAAAATGGATAATGAAAGTCTTAAGGAATTCGGTTCTTCAATCGGTACTGCGGGTGTTATGGTGATGAATGAAGATACTGATTTGCTTAAAGTGTTAATCCGTATAGCAAAGTTTTATTATCACGAATCCTGCGGACAATGTACTCCCTGCCGCGAAGGAACAGGATGGCTTTTAAGAATTCTTAATAGAATTGATGCAGGTCACGGAAGAATTAGCGACCTTGACTTACTCACATCTGTAGCACTTAACATTGAAGGAAACACAATCTGTGCTCTCGGTGATGCAGCTGCCTGGCCGGTTAAATGGACTATCAAGAAGTTCCGCGCTGACTTTGAAGCACGTGTTTCTAAAGACGATGTTCAGGTTCCGGTATTGAACAAAGTTCATTCAATGAGATAAGAAATAATTATTATTATAAACAAAATCTATTATTTGCCTCCACAGAGATATACCATCACTATAATTATAATTATAGTAGTGCCAACTAAATTTAGCACTTTCTTCTGG
>CAIUQV010000498.1 GCA_903901375.1 uncultured Ignavibacteriota bacterium | reverse complement strand
TACTGTTACACCAACTACAACTTATGACCAGTTATCCATAAACGGTCGCATTACCTTTACAGATACTGTTGGTTATTATAAATTTACCGATACTTCAAAAGGATATTACAATATTTCTGCATTCAGCAAGTGGCCTCCTACGGGTCCTGCTTCTGCTAATTCTAAGCTTGTCCTTAAAATGGAAGGTGGCAAGATGGTTGCTGACTATAAACTGATTGTTCCTGCGAATGGCAGTTATGCAGTTACTTCTGCATATATTAAGTTACCTTATTTACCATACGGTTCAGTTTACGGGCTTGGAAAATATATGAGTGATACAACTCATAACCCTGTTGTTGTATATGACTCTTCATCTTCGTTAAAGGTTTCTATAACAGGTAATCAGGGAGTCGGCAATATTAACTTTCTTTCATGGATTGATACAACAAAGAAAATCTATCAATTCTAAATCTTTATTTCTAAGTTGAAAAGAGTTTTATTAGTTACATTATTATTCATCAATTCGTTTTTATTCGCTGATAATAAGCCCGGCTCTATAACCGGGCTTATTATTGATAAAGAATCTAATGAAGTAATTTCTTCTGCCGCAGTTCGTCTCGTTCAGTTGGAAACTGAAAAGGTCTTTAAAACCGAATCTGACCTGAAAGGGAAATATTCTTTCAGTAATCTTACACCTGGAAAATATGTTCTTAGTGTTTATCGTCTCGGATATAAGGACTATTCCGTTGAAGTTGTGCTTGAAGCTTCTGAAGATAGAAATCTTAATGTTTATATCACTTCTGCTGAACTCGAAACTGAAAAGATTAACGTTACTGCTACGCGTACTGAACAGACTCTTCAGAAAACACCTTCATCTATATCACTCGTTACTGCTGATGAAATAAAGAATAAGAACAAAATTACTTTCGATCAGGTGCTTGAAGATATTCAGGGTGTCACTATCAACAGAACAAGCGGTATTAACGTTAGTGCACTTTCTATTCGTGGCAGCTCAGACGTTGCTGGTGGCGGAATAGGGAACAGAGTTCTTCTTCTGCTCGACGGTAGACCTTCTCTCACTGGGGATTCTAAAGGTGCTCTGTGGTCTTTGATTCCTGTTTCTATTATCGAACGTACGGAAGTCGTTAAAGGAGCATTCTCATCTCTCTATGGTTCAAGTGCTATCGGTGGTGTTGTGAATGTTATAACCAAGAAACCTACTTATAAACCTTATACTGCTGTAAACCTAAACGGTGGATTTTATCAGAAACTTAACGATAGTCTTAAATTTTCTGATAAACTTCAGACGTTTACCGGTTTCAATTTACTGCATAGTAGTACTTATAAGAAGTTTTCTTACCTTCTTGATTTTGATTATAAGAAGAACGATGGTTATGCTCAGCAGACTAATTATAATTTCTACAGCGGACTCGGGAAATTTACTTATGATTTATTCGGTAACAGAGACCTCGAGTTTACTCTGCAGTACACTAATTCTGAAAGCGGTTACCCTCACTATTGGTACGTTCCGCCGGGTGGATATGCCGAACCTTACAAAACTACTCCTTTCTATCTGGGTGATCAGATTAAAAAGGAAACTCAGAGTTATGACCTTAACTACAATGCTATAGCTAATTCAAAAACTAAGTATAGTTCAAGATTCTATTATTATAAGCTCGACAGTAAGTCAATCTATAACCCTAATAATCCTGTCAGCATTCAGTACGGCGAAAAAGGTCAGCCTTATCAAAACTATATAACGTCTTATAATTTCGGTAACATTTCTCAGGTTGATTATAACATTAGTGATAAGCACTATCTCATAGGTGGTATTGACCTTCAGTGGAATGTTGTACGTTCTGCTCCTGCCTCCATTCTGTATGGAAATCAGCAGCAGTACAATATTGGTGCCTATGCTCAGGAGCAATGGAATATATTTTATAAAAATAATATTCCTGTCCTGACTTCTACTCTGGGCGGAAGATTTGATTATAACAAATTTATCGGAAGCTTTGAAGAAAAGCAGTTCAGCCCGAAACTTTCTCTGCTTTATTCTCCGCAGTCAAAATCGGTTATTCTTGATAATACTTCATACAGATTTCTTGTTGGCTCTGCTTTCAGGTCGCCTTCAATAGCTGAACTTTATTTCAAGAAAGAATTATTCGGTGGTTTCGATTTCGTTTATAATCCGAACCTTAAACCGGAACAAATGGCATCTATAGAATTCGGATTCAGGAAACAGTTTAAAGCAAGATTCAATCTTGACGTTTCTGTATTCTATAATCTGTATGACAATCTTATTCAGTACGTTAATATAAGCACTTCGCCAAACGGACCCTTTCAGGTACAGAACGTAGCTAAAGCTCAGGTGAAGGGAATTGAATTCTATATCGATTATAATTCTGCTTTAAATCTGTTTAAAGAAAAATTTACTTACGGATTTGAATTTGATTATACTTATCTTGATGCAAGAGATTTATCGCATAACAGAACCGATGAGTTTCTTCCGTATAAACCAAAACACCTTTTTAATTCCAGTATAAATCTCGGATATTTCGGTTTTAATTATAATGTCAATGGTAAGTACGTAAGTAAAATTGAGGAAGTTTATTTCTTTAAGTATGAAGAACCAAAAGCGTATTTCCTTCTTAATATGAAATTGTCAAAAACTATCGGTAAGCATGTTTCTCTGTTCGTAGCTGTTAATAATCTCACCGATGTATTCTATCAGGAACTCGAGCGTATTGCTGCTCCTAACAGAAATTATAATTCCGGAATTACAATAGATTTTTAATCCTTTTTATTTCTTCAGCTGATATTAATAAATCGTTTCCTGATATTCCCGCAGTGTGATATTCTTTGGCTTGAGTTATTTTCTCAATCTCAAGTAAGTTGTACTTTCTTATTCCGCCGCCCGGCATGAATATTATCTTATCACCATACTTTTTTATCAAATCCTGTATCACATACCTTCCTTCAAAAGCACTTTTCTTACCACCGGAAGTTAATATTCTCTTGAAACCAAGTTCTGCAATCTCCTCCGTTGCCTTATATAAATCATCACAAATATCAAAAGCTCTGTGAAAAGTCACTGGCAGGGGAGTTGCCGCCTCTATTATCTTCTTCGCATATTTCTTATTTACTCTTCGGTTACTATCCAGCCCCCCATAAACAAACCCGTCAACTTTTAACTCCTTAAACTTCCCAATATCTTCTATCATCTTTTCTACATCATAATCTGTATAAACAAAATTATCAGCCCTCTCCCTTATCATAACAAAAATATCTATCCTCTCAAGCTCTCTCGTTTTCTGCACAAATTCTAAAGATGGCGTAAATCCACCATTCGCATAATCCTCACAAACTTCCAGTCTGTCCGCTCCTGCCTCCTTTGCAATCCTCGCAGACTCAAAATTAAATACCGCAGTCTCTAAATATCTCATATTCTATTAAATTTTACTATATTTACAGAAATTCCACTCAAAATTCAAGTAATTAAAGCAAATTTGCCCCCTTTTTCATCAAATTTTACTTGCCATATGCTTCATAGTGCGTTTATAGTGCGTTTATAGTGCGTTAATAGTACGTTATAATATGTATGAAACAAGTAATAATCCTGATTTAATTTTAACCAAAACAAAAAACCCATTTCAAATTAATGAAATGGGTTAAATTCTGCCCGAATTATGTCGGTTCTATTCTAAATCTGTATTATATGTCAAATCCAAACAGCATTCCAAAGTAATATATCATTTCTTTGCCATAAGTCACATCTTTACCTGAAAATCTTTTCGAAAAACTATCTAAGCCGTAGGCTGCACTGAAAAATATACTCGTCGGAAATACATATGATGAAAATGCCTGAAGTCTGAGTTCAAATCCGACATCTTTCTTGAAATCATTAAATGTGTTCGGAGTTCCGTTCCATGCATCCCCGAAATCACCGAATAATGACAAGTATAGTTTATCAAGATATAAAGGAGAAATCCTCGTGTCGATTTTTGATATCAGTGGAAATCTGTATGTTAAGTTTGCGTGAGCAATCCTTCCGCCTCCCAGAGAAAAATATGGATAACCTCTCATTCCTATCAATCCTCCGGCATAGAAATCATAAAAACTGTCAACTGGCTTGCCAAGTATTCCGGCTGCTCTGAGTTTTAGATTAAGCGAGTGGTTCTTAAAGATATACATTCCTTCCGTCCACGTTCCCTCAAACTTATGTAAGTTATTCGTTGCATATACGGTTGAAACATTTCCCTGTTCATCTACTAATAATTCTGGATTTATCTTACTCGATTCGTATTCATACCTGAGGTTTATTGTTCTTCCTGCAGGGTTTATGTCAGAATTCTTATTATGAAATCTCTTTTCATATTTGTAGTCAAGTGAAATTCGTTGTGCTTTAAAATAATCCTGAGATGAAGCTCTTGTCGTTATACCGCTGCTTGGCAGATGAAATCCGTCTACGCTCGAAGCATATTTTGAAGCGCCGAATGTTAACCTGAAATCGTGATTGTAGTTTATCAGCTTAAAATCCATCGCTAATTCAAACTCAAGCAGATCATAAGCTACACCTACTGATAAAGTATCCACTCCTGCAAACAGTTGTGCATCCGATTTCCTTGTAACATTATATCCTGATAAAGTAAACTTCGGATCAAAACTCAGATTCTTAGCGAGAAATTTCTGACCTACTGGAAATCCATTGTTATACGTGAATTGTAGAAATATATCCCGCTCAGCTTTTCTGTTAATTGAAAACCCACCGAATATTGAAAATCTTGTCATCAGTTCATCTGAATACAGATAAACACCAGGTTTAATAGCATCTAAAACATTATTGGTCTTGCTGTAATTGTCAAACCTTAACACAGGAAATATTGAAAGCTGATTGAATATACTCTTGTAATTCTTGCTCTCGAGTTTCTTGTATTCTTTATCATTAAAATTCCTGAGCTCACTCCATGCAAACTTGCTTCCTGTAGAATCATTATGATATCTCGCTACTAATTTATCCGGTGCTTTGTACTGACCGTATTCACTCTTCTCTTTCTCAATAAAATTCTTTAAATATGCTATCTTAAAACCCGATGATTTGTAAGATGTATAAGCAATATTTCCTTTCTCATCAATCGATGGCATGAATGCTCCGCCAAGTACATTGGTTACTTGCTTTATTCCCTTTGTCTTAAAATCGTATGTATAAATATTGAATATTCCTGTTTCATTCGAAGAGAAAAACATCTTGTCGCCTTCCTTCGTTATCATTGGAGTTCTGTAATCAATGTTCTCTTTATCAAATATGAATTCCATATTCCCTGACTCTGTGTCTACTTTTGCAATCTTTCTTGCCTCCAGTAACGAAAAATCAAATATCACTGTTTTCCCGTCCGGACTGAAAATCGGATTGTATATCTGTTCACCATTATTGAAAAAAGTAATTTGCTTTTTATTCTTCAGACCTTTATCGGAAATAAATAAATTTAACGTACCATCACTTCCGCTGACAAATACTATTTTATTCCCGTCAGGTGAGTATGAAGGCGATGAAGCTCTTAACTCCTCAGAAAGTCTTGTGTCTTTCTTCGTAGTCAGATCATATTCGTATATATCAAATAAAACCCCTCCGTCTATGTTTGGTGGTGAATTCCTTTTCGCATATATTAGCCTGTTGCCGTCTGATGACCATGAGAAATTTGTCGCTACTGGTGCGTCGATTGCTTCAGTTGTCTTGGTCGCAATATCATAAAGTATTAACACAGTTGTCGCATAATCGTATGTCCCGTTCGAAAGGTATGCTATCTTTTTACCGTCTGGTGAAAACTTCGGATAAAAGTTAGCAAATCCTTCAAGCTGTATTATCTCACCATCCATATGAGTACTTTTCACATCTGAAATTCTTTCACTATAATCTTTTTTCATAAATGCTTTCCACTCATTGTATAAATCTATACCGTCTTTCCCAATATGAAATTTTATTGCTTTATCAACACTGAAGTTAGTAAAATCACCAAGACTCTTGGTTATTGCTCTTAGTTTATCCTCTCCGTAAACTTTTGCTATGTACTGCGATAATGCAAACCCTGAATTATATATAGATTCGGCTTTTAAACTTGTAATAGAAGAAAACTGTCCCATCTCATTCCAGCTTAACATATTATCATCCATTACGTAACTTCTGAGTATCATATCCCTGTTGGCATCCCAGTAATCGTATCCCATCTGTTGACGTTGATACTGTGCAACTCCCTCTGCAAACCAGGCTGGCACTCCAACTCCTGAAATTGGATACGAAACTATCACATTCGGATATCCATAAAGTACATCTGGTCTTCTTTCGTGCTCATAATTTATCCATTGTAAATATATTGCAGGCATATTCTTGGACATTTTTAAGGATGCCTGAATTTGTACCATATGCGTAAATTCGTGAGTTATTACATTTCTTAACCAGTTATGAGTACCCCTTAATTCAAAATCCAGCGCAGAAGCAAATATTTCTATTCTGTTTCCGTAATAATCTGTCGCTCCGTTAGCTATATCAGAAAGATCATTCACTACAAAATTTACCTTGTCTTTTAGGGGAAACTGATATAAATCCGTAATAGGCCCGTAAACTTCTTCTGCTATTTTTGCTATTATCTGAGCTGTTCTTTCTGCTCCTGTGTGGTAAGTTACTGTAAAATGTTTCGTTTCTATAGTAAACCAGTCTTGCTCCGGATGTGATTCAAATTGAGCATAAGTCAGATTTACCATTAGACTTATTGCCAATAATGTAATACTAAAGAGCGAAATTTTTTCACGTCTATTAATCATTGAATATATATATTTTACTGTTTATTATTGAATAAATTAATGATATTATAAAGTAGAAATATGAATAGGGCTCTCGATTTGATTAATAAAAGTACAACAATTTTTTTCAATAATTAAAAAAGGACTATTATCGACATTACGTTTACAAAAAATCATTATTATTATTGAGTTTTAATATATTAAATACAAAATCTTTCACTGACAAGTTCCGTGTCAAGAGAACATTCATTTTTTCTCTGACAATAATAACAATTATATTAACGATTTGCAATGTTACTTTTTCTCAAGGAAGAAGAGATCTTGGTACCTTTGTTAATTATAAATATGAATTAAGCGACTCTATTAAAAAGAAACTTGCTGATTCTCTTGGTATTTCATACGATTCCACCAGATTTCAGCCGGTTGATTCAACTTCTCGTATAAAATATTTCCAGTATAAACCTGTTTACACTTTCGGTACCAAAATTAAGGATAAAACACATCCTTTGCTCCTCGAAAATTCATCATTGCTGAAAACAGAAACTACTTTTGGAGACAGCAATAAGGTTATTATCAGGCAGTCAATAGGCGGTGATGACTTTAAAGCTCCTCTTGTAATTGACTTTGATGACTATATTAGTAAAAAAATAGCTATTACAGAACAGCAGATTTTCTATGAGCTCTTTTCTGAAAAATTTAAAGGGGTTACAACTGACGATCTGACACGGTTGTTCGAGAAATTTACTGATATTACTATTCCTTTACCGTTTAAAACTGAAACTATTTTTGGTCCTCCTACTTTTAATCTCAGGATTAACGGAGCTGTTGATATTACGGCTTCTTATCAGAATAATAATGTTACTTCGCTTTCTTTTACTAACAATAATCAGAGTAATATTAATTTTAAACAGGAAGTCCAGGTTACTGCTAAAGGAACTATCGGTGATAAACTTACAATAGACGCTGACTGGAATACACAGCGTGTCTTTGATTTTGAAAACCAGTTAAAACTTAAGTACACTGGATATGCCGATGAAGTCATTCAGAAAATCGAGGCTGGAAACGTTTCCCTCGATACTAAATCTTCTTTGATTCAGTCAACTCAGGCTTTATTCGGTATCAGAGGTGAATTTAAACTTGGTCCTCTGACTCTTTCATCAGTTGTATCCCAGAAAAAAAGTAAACAGGAAGAAAAAACTTTCTCGCAGGGCGTTCAGGATCAGAATTTTCAGCTCAGTGTCTGGGACTATTCAGATAGTCATTATTTCATAGATACTTTATACAAGAGTTCTTTTAATGTTGTCTATAACGATACTCTCGGAAAACAGTACAATACAGACGTATTCAATAACAGAATAAATCTTGCAAATAATAATTTCGAAGTTTGGATTCAATGTCAGGTGACTGAATCTAAAAAGAGATTTGCTGTTGGTAAAGTCATGCTCGGACCTCGTCCTGTTACCGGATATGATACTTCTATCACAAATCCGGTTACTGTTATTGGCGATAAGTTTGCTGGTTATTTCAGGAAACTTGAAGAAAATGAGTATCGCGTCGATGAGTTTGCCGGATTCGTCAGTCTTAAATTAAGCGTCCCGGAAACTTATTATGTCGGAGTTGTTTACAATACTTACCAGGCTACTAATAATATTTTCGGTAAAGGTACTCGTGCTGGTGAATCGAATGGTAATGATACTCTTGTCCTGAAATTAATTAAAGTAGATACTCCCGACCCTGTTTTAACTCCTCTTGCCTGGGAACTAAAGATGAAAAATATCTACCGGCTTCCTGTATCGAGAATTCTCGAAGATGGTTTTGTGCTGGATGCTTTGTACAATAACAATAACGTATATCAGAAGAATATTGCTAATTTAAATAACTCTTTATCTCTTTCCACAATTCTAAACATTGACAGGTATGCCGGCAAAACTACTAAGTTTGCTCCTGATGGCGTTTTTGATTTTCTTGCTGGAAGAACTATTCTAAGTGAATCTGGTGATATTATATTCCCGAACCTTAAACCATTCGCTGATAATATAAAGATTGCAGGTGCTGATACTACTTTTCAGTTTTCTGAAATTTATACTCAGAAAAAAGATTTAGCTAAAACTTCTCTGAAAGCAAATCTTTACGTATTGAAAGGTAGCGCTAAAGGAGAATCCGGAATCAGCAATTCTTTTAATCTGGGTTTAAATGTTGTTCAGGGTAGCGTTATTGTTTTTCTTGGACAGAGTAAACTTGCTGAGAATGTGGATTATTCAGTTGATTATACTACTGGTATCGTCATCATCAGGAACAGTGCTGCACTTACTTCAAAAGACCTTAGAATCACGTACGAATCAAACGACTTGTTCTCGTTGGCTTCTAAAACGTTTATCGGTTTAAGAGGTGATTATAAAATTAACGAAAAGACAAACTTCGGTTTTACTTTCGTTAATCTTATTCAGGAAACTCTTAATGATAAAGTCCGTATTGGGGAAGAACCTACTAATAATTCTATGTTTGGCGCTGACCTCACTACGGAATTTAAACCTAATTTCCTTACTAAAGCTATTAACCTTTTACCCGGATTTAACACCAAAGAAGAATCCATTTTATCTGTAAGAGGGGAACTTGCTTATTTAACTCCGGACCCGAATACTAAAAAAAGTGCCATTCCTTCTGACAACAATGAAGCTATAGCTTACATTGACGATATGGAAGGTGCAAAGAAAATTATTTCTCTCGGTACAAGTTATCAGTCATGGACAATTTCTTCCGTTCCAGTAGATTCTTTAAACGTTCCTGACTCAATTATGCAGGATAGAAGAGCAAGTTTAAAATGGTATACTTTGCCTAACGATGTTGAAGTAAAAGCTGTATATCCTTTAAGAGACGTACAGGCTGGACAGGATAGACTTTCACCTTTTTATATGACTTTCGACCCTTCAAAACGTGGTACGTATAATTACAAACAGGTAGGTTTTGATACTTTGAACTCCAGAAAGACTAAATGGAACGGTATTATGAAGTATATGAATACTACTTCACCAGACCTTATTAATGAGAATATTAATTTCATAGAGTTCAATATGAGGGTCGAAAACTATGATAACGTAAACTTAAGCGATGCTAAATTATTCGTAGACCTCGGTTTGGTTTCAGAAGATGCGATTCCTAATGGAACTCTTAATACTGAAGATAATAATAACAATGGTACTCTTCAGGAGGATGAAGACAGGGGACTTGACTATAAAACAAACGATGAAGAAGTAATCGAATTCAATAAAAAGAATGGAACAATCTTTGCCAATAAAGAGGAATACTTTGGTGTTTATAGTAGTTATGACCCTGCTATGGACGATAACTCCAATTCTGCAACTATTAACGTAGATCTGGTCAACGGTACTGAAAAGAACAGATTTGTCGAGGGATTTAATAAACCCGATACTGAAGATTTAGACGGTAATGGTGTTCTTGATAAAGCAAATAAGTATTACGAATATTACGTAAGTCTTGATACAACAAACAACAAAATGATTACTGGTCGTGGTGCTCCTGGAAGCGGCTGGTTCCAGTACAGAATACCGCTATCCGAGTTTAAGAAGAGTATTGGCGATCAGGTTGCTACTTTAAACAATGTTAAATATGTTAGAGTCTGGATTAAAGGTGTTGATGGTAGAGTTCGACTTGGTCTTATTGATTTTAACCTTGTTGGAAATCAATGGTATAAACCCAATAAAATAGATACTACATATAATATTTCAGTTGTCAGTATTGAAGAGAACTCTCAGATTTATATGAGTCCTGTTCCTGGAGATGTCTTGCGTCAGACTGTACGTAACACAAACGGTGTCAATACTAAGTCAAACGAACAGTCTCTTTCAATGTCGTTTAATAATCTTACTGTAGGTCAGCAAAAGATTGCCGTAAAAGATTACAGAAGCCAGGTCCTCGATCTTTTCAATTATAAAATGATGAAACTCTTCGTAAACGGAGACCCCAGTTTTAATTATACGAATCAGTTTATTTATGACGCTACAATGGTCATCAGGTTTGGTTCCGACTCAACTAATTTCTATGAGTACCGTGCTCCGATTCATCCGGATGTACGTCCCGGGCAGCCTTGGAATTCATTAAATGAAGTTTCAATTGTCTTCTCAGATTTAACCAGTCTTAAGATATCAAGAGATTCAGCAAATCAGATTGTGGATATGCCGGTTCCAAATGGTCCACCGGGCGCATATTACAGGGTTCGTGGCATTCCGGCTCTTAACGCAATACGTGAGTTTTCACTCGGTGTGGAAAAGAACCGTTCAGGATTGAACTCTACAATTTCCGGAAGTGTCTGGTTTAACGAAGTTCGTGTCCTTAAAGTAAATGACGATAATGGTTATGCTTATAACGTAAACACAAGTCTTAAGATTGCTGATTTTGCAAATCTTAGTTTAAACGTTTCTAAGATGGATCCAAATTTTCACTCTCTTGATACTCGTGCGGGAACTCGGAATACTGGAGAAAATTGGGATTTTGGTTTGTCTCTCAATGCTCACAAACTAATCAATAATTTCCTTGCTTCTGTTATATCGCCTGAATGGAAAGATTTCCTGAATTTACCCATTACATTCAGGCATAGTGAAAATATGATTAACCCTAAGTATTTTCCTGGGTCTGATATAGATCTTGATAAAGCTGCTGATGAAAAATATAAACAGGTTCTTGCAAAAACTAACGATCCGGTTTTTGCTTCAAAGTCACGTGAAGATTTTATTAAATCTACTCAGTCATTAATAGTAAGAAACGATATCTCAGTCACAGGCATGGCTTTTAAGTTTCCTGGAAATGACTATTTTACACGAACAATCGTTAATGCCTTTTCTGTTAATTTTACCGGTTCTTTTGGTTCGCAAAGGGATTTCACTTTTGAGAATAAAACCGATTTTAACGTTAACGGAAGTTTAAATTATAATACTGATTTCAGACTTACTGAAATTCTTAATCTTCAGCTTAATAAACTTGTTAATCTTGGTGAGCAGTATAAAGATGCCAAGATATATCTGTTCTTCCCGTTAATTCCTTTTGTTCCTGCATTCAGCACTAATTTTAATGCCTCTATGGATTTTACACGGACAAGGAACGAATCAAAGCAAAGGTTGTTATTGCAGGACGATCCTGTCAGCCGTTTGTTCAGAGCAAATAGAGGGTTCGGATTTAACTGGAAGTTTATTGAAAACTGGATTGTGGACATGACCGGTACATATAACTTCAAGATAGGATCCGACCTTGTCGATTTCGAGACTAATAAAGATTCTTTAAGAACTCAGCGTTCTGAAAAGCAAATTCTGAATGATATCTTCTTCAACGAAGGTCTTGTAAATTTTGGTAAAGATTTGGACTTCCAGCAGTCAACTACATTTAATCCCAAATTTAACATTCCGATAATTAATAAATTCCTGGATCTGAATATGAATTATAACGTTACGTATGCATGGACCAATCCAAACTCTACTCAGAATATTGGTTACAATGTTGGTTTCGCTAATACATTCACAACAGGTGCAACTTTAAAGTTTAATGAAATACTAAATTCTTTTGGGATTCAGAAAAATCCAAGCGGTTACAGAATGTTCTCTAACAAACTTAAAGCTGCAAGTAATGTAGATGATAAAATACAGTTTGGCGATATTCTGAAACTTGTTAGCACTTTTATTCCGGATTTAATAACTGTTAACTTTAACCAGACAAATTCAGTCGTTAACCCCGGTGTGGTCGGTCGTCCCGGACTTGGTAATTTCTGGCTCACGTTGAAAACAGTAGATGAATTTGGTCCATCAAGAATGTATCAGTTAGGTTTTAATCGTTATCCGGGAAAGCGCGTCCCGTATCTGAATATTACCGATGTATATAATCTGTCAAATAACGTTACATTTAATACTACTATTTCACCGATTCTGCCGCAGTCTATTAGAATGAATCTCTCGTTTAAAAAACTATGGGGATTTAATAATTCAGGTACTTTCTTGACAGAAGAATCCGGT
>CAIUQV010000497.1 GCA_903901375.1 uncultured Ignavibacteriota bacterium | reverse complement strand
GTCTATCAGAGCTACACACTCGACTACTGGAACGTGTGGGGCACAGGAAACGAAGGAAGAATAAAATCCACTGGGCTGTAAATCGGTTTTTTAACTTATTAATTGTTAAAACTATTTTGATATCTTCTCATAATCTCTCCAATTTCTTGCTGGCAATCTGTCACCTTTGTTAAGGCAATTTTGTATGAATACATCTGCTTCGTGTTCTGTCATTAATCTCTTTTTTATTGCTTCTCTTAGCAATTCCATCGTTGGTATGTTCTTTATGTTATGCTCTCTGCAATATTTGCTCACATCGGATTAATTACTGCTTGAAATATAACTGGCTCTGAATCTTGCATACGCTAAACATGCACTCTCTCCGTCTCCCAGTCCATAATCTGTTGACACTAAAATCGAATATTCTCTTAGTATTTCATAATCTGTATCAGGAAACGAAATTTCTTCGATGTTTTCTGTTTGTATAAAATTATCAACTAAAATCTTCGCGCTGTTTCTTTTGCTCAGTTCTTTTTTTACCCTGTCAATAATGCAAAATCTATTAGGGAATATTTTAGCTAATAAAGAAAGTTTATTCCCGTTAATAAAGTTTATTATAACATCAGCATCCAATAATATTTTAGTTTTATCCTCTCCTTTGCTCATTATTTACCTCATTATACCTCTATCCCTGCATCCAGCATCATTGTGATGTAATTCTGTTCCGAAATTTTTCCTGTTTCGTACAGTCGTCTTGCTTTCTCTCCGTAATCTCCAATTATAATTCCTTTATTTCCTTTTTCGTATAGAGTTGTTTCGTATCCCAGCCGGCTCGCATCTGCGATTACATCCTTTTTAAATTTTTCATAATAAGTTGAGTTTATTAATTTCATTCTCTTTAGTGCCGTTAAAAGCGCCCCCCTCGAACATGAGTAATATTGCTCTGCCTTTATTAATGTCATCAGCGTAATTTTGTTATGTCCTCTTTCTTCTTTTGGAATCAATTCATAAATACCGTCTTCCGGTAATAGTAGATATGATGCAAACAAATCTGCCCTTATCTCCGTATTGCTTCTTTTCCCTGTTGTTTCTGCATAACATACGTTTCTCTCAAATTCTTTTTCAAAAAATAAATGATACAACTCATGGCAAATAGTGAAATGCTGTCTCCCTAATGGTTTCAATGAATTTATTAATATAAATCTGTCGTTGTTTACTTTCAAAGAAATACCCGAAATGTTTTCGTCAATATCTCTGAAAAATGTTATTACGTTTAATTTCATTAGAAGACTTTTCAGCCTGATTGGTTCAGTCTTTCCAAAACCATTATCGACTCTGAAATCTTTTGCTAATATTTTCATTTCAAATTCGTGACTCATTTTCTTTCCTCTATGCTTTTCATCTTTATATAATTCTTAACTATCTTCCCGAATTCTCCAATGGCTTTGTATCCTTCTGTACTCAGCCCTTCGGCTCTGAATGCCATCACTGCTTTTGCTTTTCTGTCTTCTTCTTTCATTTCCAAAATATCTATCAGTTGTACCTGATATAAATCCGATAATTTATTCAATATATCTAAAGGGGTATTTCTGCTCCCGTTTTCATAATAACTCAACTCAACTCGGTTAATTCCTAAATATTCGGCAACCTTTTCCTGTGTCATTTTGTTAATATCCCTCAAAAAGGCTAAATTTTTCCCAATTGTTGTGCTTTGCTCCATTGTTTTGATTTGTTTATGTTACAAAAATATAACATTGGTTTATTAAAGTCAAGAATGTAACGTGATATACTTAAAAAGAAGCAATTAATGCACAATAATATTTACAATTAATATCTATATCTAAAAAAGTAACATTGTGCATCAATCATCCCACACAAATGTCAGCACTCCATTCAATCTTTTCATAACAACATTCTGCTCATAAAAATACTTTCCTTTCTCAAAATTATTGTCCTTCGCAAACCACGCATCCGCTAATATATCTTCTTTCTCTTTACCGATTTCCTTCCCTTTGTAAAAATCCAATGCTTTCGAATATTCATTCACTTTCTGCCCGTTCTCTATCCACTGAAATGGAAAGTCTTCGCTTATTTTCGACCACTTCACTTTCCCGTCCTGACTGAATATTACCGCTATCGGAAACTTGCCGCATTCGGCGTACCTCAGCGACATCGAACTTAATGTCGTCCCGAACATCATTGCTGCTTCTTCAAGCGTTTCAAGTGCTTCGTCCTTCCATTTCACGTACTGCTTTATCCACTCTTCCGGCATTAATAGCTCTGCTGCAAATATGTTCGATTCTTGTTCGTGATTCTTGTTCTGCCAGAAATTCATTATGTCTGAATTGCTGCAGTAAAATTCTCTCTCCTTTTCTAAGATGAAATGTCCAACTTCATGACCTATTGTAAAATTCTTTCTTCCTTCCTCCTTTATTTTGTTGTCTATCGTTATTATTCCCGCATCTCCCTCTATGAATATTCTTCCTATGTGTCCCTTTGTGTCTTCCTCTTTTATCATCAGGTTCTCTGCATTAGCAATCGCCCTTATATCCATGTCCTTCGGATGTTTTATGCAATACTTGTCCAGCAGCTCCCTTGCGTTTACTTTTGCTCTTGCACTCATTTATTCTTTTCCTCTTTTCTTATTTTTTTGAATACCTCCATTGCTTCTCTGTCTCTTTCTTCTGCTGCTTTCTTTTCATCTTCGTTGGTCTTTTCCCCCTCTCTGTAATTTATATGATATCCGCATGTGTTCGTTGAGCCGCCTCTCAAAAATCCGGCGCTCATATATTTCTTGTTAAATTCTTCCTGATTTCTTTTACCTTCTTCAAATCTGCTCTTGGGCTCTGTTGTTTCCTTGCTTTCTCTTGAAATCACTTCCTTTCTTTTTGCCTCTGCTAATTCTGCTTTCTTAAGTGTTTCAAGTATCCTTTGTTTCACTTCTTCTCTGCGTTTCTTCTTCTCTGAAACGATTTTTTCTACGACCTCTTTGTCGTAATTTTCCGGGTCTGATAAGAATTCTAATAAATTCTTTGCCACTCTATTTTCCATAATTCGTTTAATTTTCGGTTTTTGAAATTCGGTTTACCCTTTCCTATTCTATAATCCGAATAAAATCCGCTTAAAGTACATCTTGTACTCCTAATTATTTCTTCCGACGATGTTTGTTATTATTTTATATTAAAACTATTCTCTTTTATTCTTCGATATCTTCTTTCAAAAAAGTATCAAAGTTTATATCAGGTATTTCCTTCCTTAAATACCTTGTCAGTCTTTTCTTTATGTTCTGTATCTCTTTTACTGTCCTGTTCATCTTTTCAGCCGCCTGTTGGTTTATTTTCTTTATGTCCTCTGTACTCGTTATCGCTTCCCATAATTGTTTGATTTCTTCATCATCGCTTTTGTTCAACACCATTTCGCATCTTATTAGTAATACTTCTATCGTCTTTATTTGTCTTGCATTTTCTTTCTCTTCCTTTTCTGAGTCATATGCACGTGGATGTATTCTGCTGCTTGTGTATTTGTCGTTTTCTGTATCTTCATTTATCAGTTTCTTGTCTTTTGCATCAATATCAAATTCATCAGTACTTAAATTTTTATAATCTAATTTCCTTTTTATTCCTTTTCTTAAACTTTCACCTTTAAAGTTCTTTTCCTGTATCTCTTCATCCGAAAGCCCTTCTATTTTTTTCCCGTAATACTTGTTTAATAAATTTGGTATTATGTTGTATTTGAACTTAAACAAAACTTGCTTCCTGTATTCTGGAAATATCTCTACATCCCATTTTCTCCCATTTAAATATCCGTACGTTATATCTGATACAATAGTCGCTCCGCTTTCAATGTAATTTTTCCCGAAAAGTATCATTTTAAGCACGTTATCGATTATTTCACAAACAATTTCATATTTTGGTGAACGTAAAAATGTACTTATCGCTATGTTCTTGGTTTTCTTTGTTTCTTCATCATCTCCTGCAAAACAATCTGCACTTATTTCCTCGTATTTTGCGTCCTCTGTCCTTTCTTCTTCCTCTTCTTTGTTTGCTTCTTTCTCTTCCTCTTCCTTCAATAGTTTTTCTTCTTCTCTGTAGTCCCCGTCTGTAATCATTATGTCATTTAATTCCTTTAACCGTTTATCTTTTTGCATCATCTTTATGTAGTCCGTTTCATCTTCTTCTTCTCTCGTTTTCTCTTCGTTTTCATCAATGTCGTCATCGTCAGGTTCTCTGTACCTTCCTAATGTTTCGTCAAATTCCGGTTTTATTAAATCGTCAAAAGATGCATTCTCTTCTGTGAGTTCGTCATCTGCCATATCTCGTTTTATATTGCTTTCGTTTTGCTCAGATTCTTCATCTCTGAAATTTCTGCTGTCACTCATTTTATTTCTCCTAATGTAAAAAGTTAATAAGATTTCTCCATTTATCTCCTAATTCCTACTCCTCTACTACTATACACAACCCATTTTATATTTTTGCCACGAAAATCGGAATATTTTTTCAACTTTTTTCAAAAACCCCAAAAATATAATTTTTTTGCCTAATTTATCATTTCAATCCTTGTAATTATTTTCACATTGTCACTAATTCGTAAAATTCGTGTAATTCGTGGTCATCTTTTCTCTGCTTTGATTTTTTTCTCACAAAATATGGCAAAAATATTTTTTCTGCTGTGACTTATAGTAGAAAGACAACACAACAATGAAAAACGAAACGAAAATATTGACCCGCAAGACCGAAAAAAGCAGCAAATACTTGAAAACTGAATCGTTTTCTCGCTTGTTCTCGTTTGCTTCTCGTTCTTTTCTCGTATGTTTCTCGTTCACCTTGCGCTCTAACTTCGCTTCAGATAGGTTCATTCCTCGTATTTTCCTCGCCGAAGGTCCGCCGTCTTGTTGGGCGGATTTAGTCCTCTCTTTTCCGAAATTTACAAATATTAATTTTAAAATAATCAGACTAAATTTCCCAATTTCAATCCTCAATTACCGTGCCCGCCCGCCTCGGTGTCGCTAAGTAAAGTCCGCTTTGCAGACATTCTCTATCGGTCTGCTCTAAATCACAAATTTTTTATTAAAATTTAAACTCAGTATAAAATCATGGGTATTCTAAAAAAATCAGTACTTGGAAAGCCGACAGGAGCTGTCGGTGACATTCTCTTCCGATTAAAAGATGGCAGAACCATCATCGGAACTCGTC
>CAIUQV010000496.1 GCA_903901375.1 uncultured Ignavibacteriota bacterium | reverse complement strand
TCTTTGCATTTGCAGGCGCTGGAACCTTCCGAACCTTTGCTTCGGTTTCGCTGCCATCATTTACTCGACAGCTTACAGTTCTCCTGGCATCTTAGCCCACCGTATGCCAAAATATTTAGGAATGATTAGTGTAATATAGTCGTATATGTGCATCGAACCCTGTTTAGCAAAATTATAATCGAAAGATGCACGGTTTGAAAGTCCAATAAATTCAAGTGTTGGTAAAAGCTGGAATGCTGATAAGCCAAAAGTTATTAATACAGTAACAGCTAAACCAAGTAAAATAATAATACCTTTCTTAAGGTTTCCGGACTTATACAAATCATAACTGACAAACAAAGAATACACACCTATAAAGAAGAAATTAAAAAACGGTACCTGTGGATAACCTGCAAGAATACAGATGGCCATAACAATTCCGGCAAGCAGAGTGTAATAATACTTGTTTGTTTCTATAAATCTCAGCCACAACAAAAAGAACAATGGAAACCATGTAACAGCTTCTACAAGAGGCATATGAATCATATGAACCATCATATAACTCGAATATGTGAACATTAAAGCAAACAATAATGAAAACAGACCTGAGAGTTTAAAGTGTTTTGCCAGATAAAAAGTGAATACTGACGTAAGTAGATAGTGTATAATGATTGAATTCTGAATTGCAAGTGCTGACAGTTTATCATTTTTAACGAACAGAGTAAGTACAAAATTAAAAGGATAGAATACTGCAATTTGTAAATCTGCAAGAAAAGGCATACCGCTGAAAACAAATGGATTCCAGAAAGGTATTATACCTTTGCTTAACATCACGGAAGACATAAATTTGCCCGGATAATACTGTTCAATAAAATCATCGAAAAGATAGGCCGACCCTGTGAGCAATTCCCTAAAAAAGAATATCCAGAAAACAAACAGAATACCGAGGAGGATATAATCGTTGTTAAAAATACTTTTTAAAGGAATCTTTAAATCACTTTGATTTGTCTTTTTTTGCTGCTTTGCCAAATTGATTATTGTTCAGATTTACAAATAAATATAAACTGGTAACCGAAGAACCTTTTAAAGGCAACAGTTAACAGATATAACAAAAAATTCATTAACATACCAATATTTCTTTTAAACATATCAGGAAGTACTTCTATAACAGGTATCGGAGTTACTTTCCTATCAAATATACTGTATTTATGGTGCTTCATCAATTGTCTGATAATTCTGTAATTGAACAAGTGCAAATGTGTCCTGTCAAGTATACCTTTGTCTGCTAGAGGAATCCTGCCAAACATCAAATTCAGCCTGACATAGACATTCACAAAATTAGGAAGCGATACAATAATTTTTCCGTCTTTGTTCAGATACTTTTTAGCATCAGCCAGTAATTTTTCATAATCCAGCAAATGTTCGAGAATATCAAGAAATAAAATGTAATCAAATTTATCTTCGGAATTAAGTTCCTCGGGAAGTCCCTTATTCAGGTCGTACTGAAAGAACTTTATGAAATTCTTTTTAGTGTTTTCAGATTCAGGAATAAAATCAACTCCAACTTTATAATTTCTGTCAGATATATGTTCTGCAAACAAACCATCACCGCATCCGACATCAAGTATTCTCTGATTATCTTTTTTATTAAGTATGTCTATTATAAACTTATGACTTGAGAACGGGTATAGCTTAAGCGGATAAGGAGTATAATATTCAGAATACACATCGGATTTTTGTTTCCCCTTAACTGTTTTAATGTACTCAGTAGTTGTACTAAAAATATTCCGTGCATATTTCATTCCATTGACGTAACAAATCTCATCGCCATAGTAAGTGGGAATAGGGATTTCAGTTATTCGAAGGTTATTATGATGTGCTTTTATTATTATCTGAGTGTCAAAATGAAAGTCATCAGTAGTATTTGAAAGATTCAGTTTTGCAAGACCCTGAACAGAATATGCTCTGTACCCAGAATGGAACTCGGTAAGATTCATTTTAAGTTTCCTATTCTGAAATGTCGAAAGTACTCTGTTTCCAAGGTACTTATAAAAAGGCATACCGCCTTTTAGTGCACCGCCATATTTCGTCATCATCCTTGAACCGAGAACTACATCAGCTTCTCCGTCTGTTATTGGCTTGTACATATCCTGTAGTATCTCAGGAGCATACTGACCGTCTCCGTGCAATAAAACTACTGCATCAAAGCCTTTCTCAGCGAAATAATTGAATCCTTTTTTCTGATTACCGCCGTAACCTAAATTTTTATCGTTAAGATATATATGAAGTTTATCAAGCTGTTTTATTTCTTTGTACCCGACAGATACCATATATGTATTATCCTTACTGGCATCGTCGAATACTGCAATTTCATCTATTTCTTCATATACACTTTCAGGAATCCTGTCCAGTACCTTATTTAATGTCGTAGCCGCATTGTATGCAACAATAAGGATTCCAATTTTCTTGTTATTTCTCATATATTTTATGGTTCGTTACGAACCTTTTCATCATCCTTTTTTGTTGTCTGATTTTCTTTCTTATCTGTGCCACCTGACATTTTCATTTTAATACTTTCTCTTTTCTGATTAACAGTCGGATCTCTCTGGTCAAGTTCATTCAGTAAATTCAGAGCTTTCTGATAATCACCTCTTGCTTCATATATGTCAAGTAAAATTCTGAACGGATTATAAAAACTCTGAGTATTCTGGTTAGAAGAACGCTTATCAATTAAAGCACCTTCTTCAGCGATTTTTGCATACTCTTCAAATTTAACTTTATCACCTAACAAACTGTAAAGCATTGCAACCTGATAGCCTTGTCTGTAATCCATCTTAAAGTGAGAAATCGGAACAACCTCTTCCATCCTCTTCAGTGTATTCTTTGTTAAATCCATTTTTGTAGAATCGGTTGAATATGTATTTGCCAGCCAAACAAAAATTGTTCTGTACATTTCTATCATTCTTTGCTGTGTCTGATCAAAGAATAATTTATCATTATTCAGACTTCTGAAAAGGAATCCGTATTGAGGAGTTTTGCTCGGAACTGCAGGAGCATCGAATAAACACTTCTTAGTTACTTCAACATCAACCGGTACTTCCATTCCATTACCTACTTTGTACGGCAATAATTTATGTGCCATACCTTTTAAGAGTAAGTAATCTCCGAGTCCTACGAAATTATCCGGTGATACAGTTGCAGAGAAATAAATTGGACGTTTCCATTTATTTGCTTTAAGTATATCGAGCAGTAATATATCGTTAAACTTAATACCGGTAATAGTCTTATTTCCCGATTTCTGCCTTATAGTAGCAGGTACGGTAAACACGATCTTTTCAGGTTTAACTTTCATCGTATCAGGATATACTTCAGGAGGTGTTTCAAGTACCTGAATTTTCTTTTCATCCCATTCTCTTGGTCTTACAAATTCAGGATTCGAAAGCTGAGCATCTGTAATCGTCATAGGAACTGTCAATGCGCCGTAAGGTCTCTCATTCTTCAACTGCAGATTGTACCAATCAGTCTGTGCAAGTGACAAATTAACAATCCTTACATCTTGCCTTACACCGTATGCAGCCTGTAAACACCAGAGCGGGAAAGTATCATTATCTCCATTTGTTACGAGTATTGCGTCCTTTTCACAGCTTTGAAGTATGTTGTAAGCATAATCGTACGGGAAGTAGTTTCCTTCTCTTGTCTGATATGGATAAGCAACTCTTAACATATTTATCGGGACAAATATAAAAGATAATCCCATTACAAGACCTGCAACACCAATGTTAATTTGCTTTTTACCCATTTCAGATATAAGCTCAATTAATCCGACTATCCCCAGAGCAATCCAGAGCGAGAACACAAAGAACGCACCTTCATAGAAATAATCCCTTTCTCTCGGTTGCGGATCCTGCTGATTCTGATAAAGTGCAGTAACAACACCCATCAGGACAAACATCGCAAGAAAGACCATTGCAAGTTTCCAGTCCCGTCTGAAATGATGGAACACACCTATAAGTCCAAGAATAAATGGTATTGCAAACAATTTTTTAAAATCTACACCGTCACCCTGATCGTATCCTGCTCTGCCAATGTACTGCCAGAAAAGATACCTGTTGAACATCTCATTTATCTGGTACTTGAACATAAAATCCATATCACTCGAATAATTCTGCCAGGTTCTCCAGTGCTGTGGTTCCTGTGAATATCTTCTTGGAAGTAATAACGGCTGTTCACCATACTGCTCACGATTAAGATAAGATAAAAGTCTTTCCATATTGTCAGGATTATTCTCATCTAAAGGAAGATTATTTACACCTGTCCTTTGATGAAGCCTTTTTATCCCTTGCAATCGGGTAACATTGTTGAATAGAATTAGAAACAACCTTAAATGAAACGCTAAAACTATTCTTCGAGAAATAATAT
>CAIUQV010000495.1 GCA_903901375.1 uncultured Ignavibacteriota bacterium | reverse complement strand
TCTATTTCCGGGGTATGGATGATGAAGAAACCCTAAACCTTACGGATCTGATGCTCAACAGCGGTGAAATTATAGACCTTTCTGAACTCAATGGCCCGAAAGTTGATAAACATTCTACCGGCGGTGTTGGAGATAAAACATCTCTTATCATAGCTCCACAGGTCGCACACTTCGGTATATACGTTCCGATGATTTCTGGCAGAGGACTTGGACATACAGGTGGCACACTAGATAAACTTGAATCAATTCCTGGGTTTAATATTAATATGAATGTCAGTCAGTATAAAGAAACTCTTGCAAAAGTAGGGTGCGTGATGATAGGGCAGACGGCAAAAATTGCTCCCGCAGACAAAAGTTTTTATGCGCTCCGCGATGTAACTGGTACGGTTGACAGTATTCCGCTAATCACTTCAAGTATATTAAGTAAAAAACTCGCTGAGGGTGCTGAAGCACTTGTTTTCGACGTTAAAATGGGAAGTGGGGCAAACCTTCAGAACGAAGATGAATCTAGAGAGCTTGCCAAGAAACTTGTTAGTGTTTCAAAGAAGTTTGGCAGGAAAGCAATTGCTATTTTAACAGATATGCATGAACCTTTGGGGAATAAGATAGGTAATTGGCTTGAAGTGGAAGAATGTATAGAAGTTATGAATAGTGCTGCTGTAAACGATCTGGTTAAAGTTAATAATATACTCTCGGGTGCGATGATTTTTCTTGGAGGTAAAGCAAACAGTATTGACGAGGGTGAAAAGATGGCTGCAGATGCTTTGAACAATGGTTCGGTATTTAAAAAATTTCTTGATATGGTTGATGTTCATAGCGGTGATATCAATTATATTAAGGATTATAAAAATACTAAACGGGCAAAGAATAGCTATACCGTTAAAGCCGGTGAAGACGGATATATCAATGAACTAGATGCATACGGATTTGGTCTTGCATCTGTGGAACTTGGTGCAGGAAGAAGGAAGGTCGTGGATAAGATAGATTATCTTGCAGGAATTATACTTTATAAGAAGTGCGGAGATAAGGTATCCAAAGGTGATGTTATCTGCGAACTCTTCGCTGAGAATCCTGATAAGCTGAACAATGTAGTTAAATCTGTAAGTAACTCTGTTAAAATTGAAAAGAAGAGTAAATTCGTTAAGAACTTAATAATAGATATTTTAGATTAAAATGTTTAAACTGACAGGGAAATTAATATCTTCAATTTTCACTCTGGGACTCGTTATCCTGTTGATTGGTTTTTTCCTTATTAAAAAATTTACAGATTCTGATAGTTCGTTTGATAAGAATGAAAAAAGCGGAAGTAATTTTATAACGGTCTCAAGAGTAGTTGACGGAGATACATTTGAACTGGAAACTAAAGAGCGGGTCAGATTACTGGGGATTGATACACCGGAGAAATATGAATCTAAAAAACTTGATAGAGATGCTGAATCAAGCGGTATGGATAAGAAAACTGTTAAGAAACTCGGGCAGATGGCAAGTGACTATGTGAAAGGATTTGTTGAGGGAAAGAAAGTAAGACTTGAACGTGACCCTGTTAATGAGGATAAAGACAGGTACGGAAGATTGCTGAGATATGTTTATCTCGAAGACGGTACCTGCGTCAATGCGAAAATTATTCGCGATGGTTATGCACAGGTTTACGAATCATTCCCAATATCGAAAATGGATGAGTTTAGAAAACTTCAGAGAGAAGCACGTGAAAACAACAGGGGATTATGGGGACCGATTGAAGGACTTAAACAGTTTAAATAAATCTGAAATTTTAACCCACAATATTGTTGTGGGTTTTTTGTAACAGGAAGAAAATTAAACTATATAAAATATTATGAAATCTAAAATTCTTGATACAGCAGTTACATTTGACGATGTTTTGCTCGTTCCTGCAAAATCATCCGTATTGCCACGGGAAGTAAACCTTCAGACCAGGCTTACAAAGAAAATTACATTGAATATTCCTCTGCTTTCTGCGGCTATGGATACAGTAACTGAATCCGAACTTGCAGTCGCAATAGCACGGGAAGGAGGTATCGGAATTATTCATAAGAATATGTCTTACTTAAGGCAGGCTGAAGAAGTTGACCGTGTTAAGAGAAGTGAAAGCGGTATGATTCGTCAACCGATTACACTTACTGCAAACGAAACTATTGGTGATGCACTTCGTGTGATGGAGAAATTTAAGATTTCCGGAATTCCGATTATTGATAAATCAGGTAAGCTAATCGGTATTCTTACTAATAGAGATCTGCGCTTTCATCCGGATCAGGGTATGCTGATTAAAGATGTGATGACTAAGGATAATCTGATAACAGCACCGATGGGAACTGATTTAATAAAAGCTGAACTGATTTTGCAGAATCACAGGATTGAAAAACTGCCTGTCGTTGATAAAAATGGAATGCTTAAAGGTCTTATCACTTTCAAGGATATTCAAAAGAGAAAGAGTTTTCCTAATGCTTGCAAAGATGAATTTGGTAGATTAAGGGTTGGAGCAGCCGTCGGAATAACAGGTGATACACTTGAAAGAGTTGGTGAACTAGTCAAGGCAAGTGTTGATGTTGTGGTTGTTGATACTGCACACGGACATTCTAAAGGTGTACTTGAAATGGTAAAAAAAATCAAAAAGAAGTTCAGTATTGAAGTTATTGCGGGTAATGTGGCTACAGCTGAAGCAACTGTTGATTTAATAAATGCTGGAGCAGATGGTATCAAAGTTGGAATTGGTGCAGGTTCAATCTGTACAACGCGTGTCATAGCAGGTGTCGGAGTGCCGCAACTAACGGCTGTTCTTCAATGTTCAAAAGCTGCTGAAAAGTATAAGATACCGGTTATTGCAGACGGCGGTATTAAACAGACTGGTGATGTCCCAAAAGCAATTGCAGCTGGTGCCAACTCAGTTATGGTTGGAGGTATGCTTGCAGGAACTGACGAAACTCCGGGCGAAAAAGTTCTATACGAAGGAAGAAGTTTTAAAGTATATCGTGGTATGGGCTCAATCGAAGCTATGAAAGAAGGCTCAAAAGACAGATACTTCCAGGATATGGAAGATGATATAAAGAAACTTGTACCTGAAGGTATAGAAGGGATTGTGCCTTATAAAGGACCTTTGAAAGATACAATCTATCAGATTGTCGGCGGACTTCGTGCCTCAATGGGTTATTGCGGTGCAAAAGATATTAATGTAATGCGTTCGAAAACAAAATTCACAAGGATTACTAATTCAGGACTGAGGGAAAGCCATCCTCATGATGTTAAAATTACAAAAGAAGCACCAAATTATGGAGCGAAAGGTTAATATTTATTAAATCCTTTAGAGTCGAAACATTAATAACAAATTAATTTTAAAACTATCAAGTTCTGTAAAGAAATTTATCAACTTTAGAATGTTTTATGATTTTTAAGTATCGCTGGGACAACGTATGTGTATTGATTCTAAAATTTCTCAGGGACTAAGTATTGATAGAAAAGTAACATTTTTATAATTAATCCCGTAGGGATTATATATCAGTAGATAAGATAATTCCATTCTTCACAATCCCATAGGGATTGCATATTTAAACTATATGAAAACCTCAGGTATGAAATATTGTATTGGTTCAGCGGAAATTGGACTTTTAATAAAAGATATTTTGTAATAATTAACTAACATTAGCAGCCTCATATCT
>CAIUQV010000494.1 GCA_903901375.1 uncultured Ignavibacteriota bacterium | reverse complement strand
CCTGAAGAAAACACTTTCCATGAACCGAGCATATACATTTCCGTTAATAATGCAATTGAAGCTTTGGAGATTACCCAGAAACTAAGCTCTGAAGAAATAAAGAGAATTTTATACTCTTAAAAAGTACATAGGCAAGTTATTACAGTATATCATAGGGGAAAAAATTACCCTTTACTTAAATATAATTTTGTAAGTAAATTATACTAAAGAAAGGAGTATGCCATGGAATACAAAACATCAATGGTTATTTTCAGGAAATACTTCGAACACAACCTTCAAAAAGCACGTCAGACGATGCAGAAATCCGAACATTATAATCAGCCATTCATTACTATTTCAAGACTTACAGGTGCAGGAGGGATAAGTTTTCCTGAAAAGCTCATTAATCATTTAAATGAAGCCGACAGAAAATCTGAAAATGGCTGGATGTTCTTTGACAAGAACATACTGGAAATCGTACTGCAGGAGCACAATTTACCGAATGAGATTTCGAAATTCATGCCAGAGAAAAAGATATCTGAATTTCAGGACGTGATAGAACAATTATTCGGACTGCACCCGAATGAGCACAGATTAATAACGAAAATCAGTGATACCATACTGCATTTATCACATCTTGGGAATGTTGTACTGGTTGGACGCGGTTCAAACATCATAACATCTGAAAGTAAGAACGGATTGCACATTCGCTTAATAGATAAACAAGAAAAGCGTGTGAGTAATATACAGGAGTTCTTTAATCTTAGCAAGGCGGATGCTTTGAAGCTTGTTCAGACACAGGATAAGCAAAGAGAAGATTACGTTAAAAAATACTTTAACAAGGACATCAACAATCCGTGTCTTTATTCTCTGGTAATCAATTTCAGCCTTATCAAAACTGAAGATGTATTCGAATTAATCTGCAGTCAAATGTTAAAGATAAGAAAGCAGATGCACAATTGATAATTATATTTTAATAATGATAATAAGAATTCTTGATATAATCAGGATTGTATTTACCTGCGCAGCTTTTTTTGCAGGTTATACTATTGGGTTTGCGAATGAATACAATCCAACGGCACAACTTCATTTTATGATACCAGCAGTAATAATAACGATTGCAGGACTGTCAGGGGTTGAGGGGCTGTTATTTTCTGATATGGCAGCCGAAATTAAAGGGTTTGAAAAAGGCACAAATTATCAGAAGCAATCTGCAATCGGACTACTCTCATATGCTTTTACTGCAATATTAGTTTATATTTCAAACTGGGGAATTAAAGCAGAATTAGCAATACTATTTACATTTTTGTTCTTTCTGTTTTTTTCGGGAATTAACCATATGGTAAATGCGATTCGTTACCGAAATTACAAATGGCAAAACATAAACCGTCCGATTATAACGCTACTGCTTTTAGCGGGATTCTTTTATCCCGTATTAATGGTTTTGAAGGAATTATAATTATAGATTTATTTGGTATATACAGAAAATAAGAGAATTAATGTCTGAATTTAAAGCAAGGGATTAAAATTCAATAATTTAAATATCATTTTCTTTCAAATATCAGGAAGGTAATGACAATTCAGAAAAAAGGGTTTTTGAGTACTCAATGACTATTTTTAAACCAAATATTTTCCTAATTTCTGCAAATTCAATTTTAAGTTGAATACTTTAAGCGAATAATAAATTTAAAATTTAAACTTATATATGAAAATAGTAGTATGTGTATCAACTGTTCCTGACAGTACGACTAAAATAAAGGTCGGAGGGAACGGCAAATCAATAGATGAAGCAGGCGTTACTTTCATCATCAATCCGTATGATGAGTTTGCCGTAGAAGAAGCGGTTCAGCTAAAAGAAAAGAATACCGGTGAGGTAGTAGCTGTTTCATTCGGCACAGACAGAGCCAAAGAAGGAATAAAAAAAGCTTTCCAGATGGGCGCAGACAAAGGAATCCTTATAAAGGCAGCAGGTGATGAATTTGATTCATTTACAGTAGCTAAGAATCTTGCGACAGTTATAAAAGAGCTAAATCCGGACATAGTGTTTTTTGGCAAGCAGTCTATAGATTTTGACGGTCTTGTAGTACCTAAGATGACGGCAGAGTTTCTTGGTTTACCATCGGTAAATGTAGTTACCAAGCTTGAAATTAATGGAAGTGAAGCTACAATTGAGAGAGAAATCGAAGGTGGAAAAGAAACCCTTAAAGCAAAACTGCCATTGGTAATAGGTGCACAAAAGGGACTAAACACTCCAAGGTATCCAAACCTTAAAAGCATAATGGCTTCAAAATCAAAACCGATAGAAGAGAAACCTGCAATTGATGAACCTTTAAAATCTTCTTTACTTGAAATGAATCTGCCGGCAGCAAAAGGTCAGGGAAAGGTTTTCAGCGACGGTGCTGCAAACGTACCTGAACTTGTCAGACTTTTAAGAGAAGAAGCTAAAGTAATTTAAAGAAGGAGAAGAAATTAAAATGAGTAAAATATTAGTTTTCGCAGAGACAAAAGACAATGTATTCAAAGCAAATGCATACGAGGTAGTTTCGGCAGGAAAATTCCTTGCTGATAAACTCGGTTCTGAGTTTGCAGTTATAAGTATAAATGATGCAGATGAAAACCAGCTTAAATCTTTAGGTAAATATGGTGCTACAAAGATTTATAATTTAAGCCTTAATGAATTAAACGGGAAAAGCGGAATACAGGGCATAAAGTATTCGCATGGAGCATATGCTTCAGTAATCAGCAATTTTGCAGAAGCCAATGGATACGAAATAATACTACTTTCCGGGACATCTTTCGGCAGAGAGATTTCTCCGTCTATAGCAGCAAAGACAGGTGCAGCAATTGTTCCAGACGTTGTTGACTTTATACCTGAAGACGGTGTTGTGAGCTTTAAAAGACCAGCGTATGCAGGCAAATGTTACACAAAAGTTAAAGCAAACAACAGCAAGGCAGTAGTAACATTAAGACCAAATGTACTTAAAGCCTCAGAAAACGCAACTGATTCAACAATTGAGAAAATCACACCTGATTCAGTTAACATCAGCGCAGCTGATTTTTCTGCATACGTTTGTGATGTTGCAGTTGCAAGCGGTAAACTGGATGTTGCAGAAGCAGACATTATAGTTTCCGGCGGAAGAGGTTTACGCGGTCCTGAAAATTTCCATCTTGTTGAAGAGCTAGCCAGTGTACTTGGAGCAGCGGTAGGAGCTTCCAGAGCGGTTGTGGATGCAGGCTGGCGTCCTCATGGCGAACAGGTCGGACAGACTGGAAAAACAGTATCGCCGAGTTTATACATTGCCTGCGGTATAAGCGGTGCAATACAGCATTTAGCGGGAATGTCTTCATCCAAATACATTGTTGCGATAAACAAGGATAAAGACGCACCGATATTTCAGGTTGCTGATTATGGGATTGTCGGAGACGTATTTGAAGTACTGCCTGTTATGACAGAAGAGATTAAAAAGCTGAAAGGATAAGAGGTATTTACCTTTTATTTAATTCGGTTATAATTTAATTTTCTATTGAAACAAATATTCGAAAAAATGTGTATTAATAATAAAGAGGAGATGAAAAAATGGACAAAAAAGATTTAATAAAGGTTGAAATTTCAGGTATACCGGTTTCCTCTTCAGTAAGCGGAGGAGGCTTTGCATTATTATTGAAAGAAGTAGACGGCGACAGAACTATGCCGATTATCATAGGTCATTTTGAAGCACAGGCTATAGCTTTTGAGATTGAAGGTTTAAAACCACCGAGACCTCTTACACATGAATTGTTTAAAACGGTTTTAGAGGCATTAAATTACAGCATAGAATACGTTGTTATTAATGAACTAAGAGATTCGACTTTCCTGGCAAAGATAAAGTTAGACACTGAAGAGATTGATGAAATTGATTCAAGACCTTCTGATGCGATTGCATTAGCTCTGAAGTTTCACGCACCTATTTATATTGCAAAAGAAGTAATGGATGAAATTGGATTTGTTCCAAAGCTGAATGAAATGGAAGAAATCACTGACTTTGAAGGAATGGAATTTAATGAAGACGAAGATTCAGGCGAAGCAGAGGATGCAGATGAGACCACAGGTAAAGAAGAACAATTAAAGAAATTACACAAAGCTCTTGATGAAGCTGTTAATAATGAAGAATTTGAAAAAGCAGCGGAATTAAGGGATAAGATAAAAAATCTTGAAATATCTAATTTAAACTAATAACATGAAACTAAAATTATTTTTCGCATCTCTCATCATCTTAGTTTTATTTACAAACGGATATTCGCAATTTAAGCTTCAAAATCTTGATAAGGGTAAACGAGATTTTGTAGTATCAACTCCGCTTGAAAGACAGGCAGGAGCACCGCAGGTTTTTCTGGGCGCAGGAGCCGGTATAGCATATTTCAGAACAAACTCAGGGCTTAACGTTGGATTATTTGCGGAAGTAAAAACAGAAACATTTTCATTTGTACCTCAGGCAAATTACTGGAAAGTTGAAGACGAAAATAATTTCGAAGCTGCCGGACTTGTAAGACTCAGGTTTAAAACAACAACAATAGAACCTTATGTAGACGGCGGTATTGGTTTGAACTTTTTAAACCGCAAAGATTCATCAAAGAACTCTATCAGCGAAACAAAAGTAGGTCTGGATTTGGGTGGCGGACTTGACTTTATTTCTATAGGTACAAACTATTCAATCTTTATTGACGCTAAATATAAAATCATTATAGGGGATCCGAACGTTACAGGCTATACTCTGACAGGCGGCATCAAATTCTATATGTAAATTGTATAAATAATTGATTAAATTTTAAGGGGATACAACTCCCCTTTTTTAATATTCAGTACTTATTGTGACAAGATTATTAAT
>CAIUQV010000493.1 GCA_903901375.1 uncultured Ignavibacteriota bacterium | reverse complement strand
TTAACCTTGACCGTCAGACTGTTTGAGACATAGTTCTTTTTGCGCATACGGGAACATGCTCTTTCGAGGACATAGTATAGTTCTTTTTCAAGATAATGTTTATCATCTGTATTAAAATCAAGAGTGGTTTCCTTGGAAAGTGATTTCTGTTCATAGTCTTCAAAAGTATTAATTTCCCTGTTGTCGATTCCGTTTGCAACATTCAGAAGATAACCTGAATGCATACCGATTTCATTCTCATAGAAAGTCTTATCAAATTTAAGCAAGTCCCCTATTTTAAATATACCATAATTATTAAGATGTTTAAGAGTTACTTTGCCGACACCGGGAATTCTTTCGACAGGGAGACTGTGAAGAAAATCCTGCTCTTCTTCTTTCAGAAGATAAGTAATACCGTCAGGTTTATTTTCCTTGGAAGCAATCTTTGAGCAAACTTTATTCGATGATATTCCTATAGAGCAGGTGATACCGAGAGTATTCTTTATTTCTTCTTTTAAAGCAAAAGCAAGTTCATATACGTCACCTTTAAAAGGTCTGAGGGTCTGAGTAACATCGAGGAATGCTTCATCGATGCTCATCGGTTCAATCAGAGGAGTATATTTATAAAATATTTCGCGGACACGCTTTGAATAGTCAGAATAAATACCACGTGTACCACGGATAAAATTACCTTCAGGAGCAAGCTGTAAAGCACGGCTGATTGGCATTGCAGTCTTTATACCTTTTTTACGTGCGAGATAATTTGGACAGGAAACAATACCGCGAGTGTCATTTTTAGTGCCGCCAACTATAAGAGGCTTCCCTTTCAGATCGGGATTAACAGCTTCTTCGCAGGAAGCAAAGAATGCGTCCATATCGACGTGAAGTATGTATCTTGGCTTTGGCATTATTAAAAATAGTGAAAAGCAGTGAAATATTCTTAGTAATTAAATAGTATAAAGAAACCTTTTAATCTTCAGTGTAGGTGTTTTCGCAAAAGGTTCTGCCTGTTCGAGCACTTTAACTATCTTCGAATAGGAAGGAAGTTTCTTATTCACTTCAGTCTGAACTTCCTCAAGAATCTGTTTTACCTTCTCATTGAAATGTGCTTTCTTCAGGTTTAGGTGTCTGTGTAACTCTTCAAGCTCAGGATAATTCAGATGAACCCTTGCAATAAGTCTTTCATCTTTCTGAAAAACAAGAGATTCAGCAACATACTGCAAATCATTAATCTTTGATTCAATTTCCTCAGGATAAATATTCTTTCCGTTAGAGCCTATTATAACATTTTTAATTCTGTCCTTTATGTATAAATAACCGTCTTTATCTATCAAACCCAGATCTCCCGTCCTGAACCAGCCGTCATTAGTGAAGATTTCTTTGGTCTTAGCCTCGTCTTTATAGTATCCCTGAAAAACATTAGGACCTTTCACGAGTATCTCACCCATTTTAGAATCTTTATCAGGGTTGTTAATTTTTACCTGAACTCCTTCAATAGGCTGCCCTGAAGAACGGTATCTTCTTGTTGCAGGAGCATTGCCGGATACGAGAGGAGAAGTTTCTGTTAAACCGTACCCAAGAGTATAAGGGAACTTAGCTTCAATAAGAAAGTCTTCAACGTCCTGCGGAAGAGCTGCACCGCCAACGCAGAACATCCTTAATCTTCCGCCGAATGTTTCCATTAGCTTTTTCCCGGCAGCTTTATTAAGAAGTTTTCTTGTAACAGATTTACCGTAAAGGAATCTGCGTGAAGAACTTTTCTCAAATTCAGGTTTTATTTTCTGCCTGTAAATCTTTTCAATAACCAAAGGTATTGAAACCATAATAGTCGGTCTGACCTTTTTTAGTGCAGGCAGAAGAACTGATGCCGTGGGAGGTTTATCAAGGTAATTGATATGTGCACCTGCCATAACAGGAACTATCATACCAACGTTGCACTCCATTGTATGTGAAAGCGGAAGAATAGAAAGCAACACATCGTCTGATTTTATTCCTGAAAGATCAACGGTCGCAACTGCATCTGAGACGAAATTTTTGTGTGACAGCAGAACCCCCTTGGAATGACCTGTAGTTCCCGATGTATATATTAACGAAGCAATATCATCTTCATTTACATCGTCTCCAAGTAAAGTACTTTCATTAAAAGAAGTGAAATCCATTTTCGCATAATTATTCCTGATTGTATCAGCATCATCAACAATAAATGATTTAAGTTTGTCTTTGCTGACAATCGAAAAATCATCAAGCAATACAACAAAGTTCAGATTTGCAACTTCAAACACATCGAGTTTAACCTTGCATTTATCTGATACGAAAATACCTTTTGCGCCTGAATCTTCTATAATGTAAGCAATCTCTTCAGGCTGAAACTCAGTCATTATAGGAACAGCAATCGCACCAAGGGAAGTTACCGCAAAATAGACAATCCCCCAGTTCGGAGAGCTTTCGCTGAGAATAGCAATTTTATCACCTTTCCGGATACCATTACTCTTCAGATATTCTGTTACAGAAAGTATGTATTCTTTAAGTTCTGAATATCTGTAAGCGGACTTATCAATCGAACCCAATGAAAGATTATCTGGGTACATATGAAAAGTTCGGTTAAGAACTACCGGTATCGTTAAAGGGTGAATTTCTATCAATATAATTTAATTTTAATTTAATGCGCAGTAAAATAAGGAATTAGAGTGTCAATTAAAATTGAATTGTAGATAAATATGAGATAAATGATATTAACCAAAATATAAGATACAAATGAATTACTTTTGGTTATGGCAATAACAAAACAGGATATACAGGAATCGCACAAAAGGATAAAACCATTTATTCACAGGACACCAGTGCTGGAATCACATTCGATAAATGAGATGTGCGGATGTTCTGTATTTTTCAAATGTGAGAACTTTCAGAAGATAGGTGCCTTTAAAATAAGAGGAGGAATGAATGCATCACTGCAATTGCCATCTTCAAAACTTGCAAAAGGACTTGCGACACACTCATCGGGTAATCACGCACAGGCAATTGCGCTTGCGGCAAAATTATTAAATACCAGAGCTTACATTGTTATGCCGAACAATTCCCCTGCAGTAAAAGTGAATGCTGTCAAAGGTTATGGTGCTGAGATAACTTTCTGTGAGCCTACACTACAGGCAAGGGAAGATACTATGGAAGCAGTAATAAGCAAAACAGGTGCAGAATTTATACATCCTTTTAATGATGAGAAAATAATTGCAGGACAGGCAACGGCAACCAAGGAACTGTTAGAAGAAGTAGAAGAAATCGAGGCGATATTCGCACCTGTTGGAGGTGGCGGATTGCTTTCTGGCACTTCTCTATCTGCAAAATTCTACGGTAGTAACATAAATGTTTATGCAGGTGAACCTGAAGGAGCGGCAGATGCTGTATTGTCATTCCAAACAGGGAAAATAGAAACAGCTCCATACATTAAAACAATTGCGGATGGATTACTAACCACTCTTGGCGAGATAACTATTGAAATAATCAGAGAAAACGTATCGGATATATTTACTGTTTCGGAAAAGGAAATAATAAATTCAATGCGATTAATATACGAAAGGATGAAGATAGTTGTAGAGCCGAGTTCAGCCGTACCATTAGCTGCACTGATTAAGAATGCTGAACACTTCAGGAACAAGCGCGTTGGGATTATAATATCCGGCGGCAACGTTGACTTAAGTAATTTTAAAGAATGGTTTTAGTAATCATATATCCTACCTTTTACTTCAAGGATTTGCTAATTTTACAAGAAATTAATTAATCAATATGAAAAAACTCTTATTACTTATCATATTTGCACTTTTTTTAGGGCAAAACATTTATTCACAGGATTTAGGAACATTACTTACCAATGTTGGTCCTGAATATGCGAAAAGTTACTTATCCCCTTTTACAACAGGACTTGGAACGAACCTAAACTCTGGTTGGTTTGGCGGATTCGATCCATCAGGATATTCAAAACTTCCTTTCGTTCCTCATTTTTATGTGGGTGTGAAGTTTAATGGTGTGATTATGCAGGATGCTGACAAGTATTTTTCGCAGGACTTCAGAGCAACACTGCCAGTCGGTGGTGTTAACAGAGATGTAATTCTGAAAATGACAAATGCTTCGACAATCTTCGGAAGTACAAATGCGTCTGTTGGACAGGTATACGATGCAAGCACCGGCACAAATCTGGGAACATACACAACGATAGGCGGAGTAACGGATTCAAAATTTGTACCTTTGTTTGTTCCTCATTTTGGTTTCGGAACATTACTGGGAACGGATATAATGCTCAGATTTTCCCCCGGATTAGATATGGGTGATTATGGTTCATTCACGATGATTGGCGGTGCAATAAGACACAGTCTGGGTGGTTATGTGAAGAGCATGCCATTCGATATTTCCGCACAGTTCGGTTATCAGACACTTGGTTTTAAAGATAAGTATCATAACAAATTCATAACCGGAAACTCGATGTTTGTAAACCTGCAATTAAGCAAATCTATTTCGATTGTCACTATTTACGGCGGTGCACAGTATGAAAATTACAGTGTTGACGTAAATTATAATTTCAGTGTTGGCGGATATTCACAGTCAGTCTCATTCACTCAGAAAGGTGAAAACTCATTCAGAGGTCTTGCAGGAGCGACAATCAGTGCAGGTCCCGTACATTTTAATGCAGATTTGAATATGGGCAGCAAGTTCTCCTTTTCCGGTGGTGTTGGTATAGGATTATAATATAAACATTAGTTAACATTAGAACCTTTCTGAAATAGTCAGAAAGGTTTTTTATTAATAATTTATAAGGAATAAATAAGTGAAATGATTAGACTAACAGATATTCCGGAAACAGATTACAATGATGCAATAGAAGTTTATACTGAAGCATTTTCGGATGACCCTTTGCACATTAAGTTATTTCCGGAAATAGATGAAAGGAACAGAATTACAAGATTATTCTATGAAATGATGGTACGTGAATTTGTAAAGGGTTTGAATCTGCAAATGAAAGGAGTATATGAAAATAATATACTTGCAGCAGCATTAATTTACTCAAGACCTGATTCATATAACTGGAATGACGATATGATGAATATAATAATCGATATGAGAAAAAAAGCAAACAATGAAAACGTAAACTTTGTAAGTGAGTACACTATCAAGGCGAATGAATATAAACCGAAAGAAGAGCATATATATCTTAACGAACTTGCTGTGGGAAAAAACTTCAGAGGCAGAGGATATGCCAAAATGCTGATATCAGACGCAGAAAAAGATACGGTTAATTTTCCCGGAGTAGGGATTATTGGATTAGACACATCTAATCCTGTAAACTCTATAATTTATAAAAAGCTTGGATACAGTATTTATATGGAATTTCCTTTTTACGGTTTAAGAGGATATGTAATGAGAAAGCACTTAATCTAAAACCCTACTGCTTTTCCGCTTCCGCGTCTGTCTGAATGACCTGTCAAAGTGCCGTCAGGGTTGTACAGAATAGCTTCAACACGGGCAAAATCAGGAATAATTTTTGTTGAATATCCGATTTCTTTTAATTCTCTAATCTGAATATTTGAAACGTAAGAATTTTCAAGCTGCAGAATATCAGGAAGCCACTGGTGATGAAAACGGGGAGCATTGACTGCATCTGCAACAGACATACCAAAATCTATAATATTAATTATTGACTGCAAGACTGCTGTAATTATTTTCCCGCCACCAGGAGAACCTATAACAAGAAAAGGTTTATTTTCTTTGAGTATTAAAGTAGGAGTCATAGAGCTCAGCATTCTTTTACCCGGAGCAATTGCATTAGCTTCATTCCCAACGAGACCATAGATATTAGGTACTCCCGGTTTTACAGAGAAATCATCCATTTCATTATTAAGAATAAAACCTGCACCATCAACCACTACTTTACTCCCAAAAACATCATTCAGAGTTGTAGTAAGCGAAACCATATCCCCTTTTGAATCAGCAACTGAAAGATGTGTTGTTTGAGGGCTTTCTTTATTTAAATTGCCAGGTTTAATTTCAGAAGACGGAATCATTTCACCGAGTATAAAATTACTGAATCTTTCTTTAGCATATGATTTAGAGATAAGTTTATCAACAGGCATGTTGTAAAAATCCTTATCCCCCATGTATTCACTCCTGTCCGAATAAACACGTTTCATTGCTTCAGCAAGTACATTAACGAAATGAATGCCTGCCCTTCCCATACTCTTCAAATCAAAGTTTTCAAGAATATTCAGAAGATAGATTAAGCAGGTGCCTCCGCTTGAAGGTGAACCCATTGTGATGATATCATAACCGCGATAAGTTCCTTTAATGACTTTTCTTTCGACCGGTTTATAGTTTTCAAGGTCGTTTAAAGAAATAATGCCATAACCTTTTTTCATTTCAGCGACAATCTTATCTGCAACATTACCTTTATAAAAACCGTCGCGACCATTAGCAGATATTTCTTTAAGAGTATTTGCTAAATCCGTCTGTATTAATAAATCATCTGAACGGAATTTTCTACCAAATATCTTTGAAGACCCGTTGAATAAATTAAACTCTTTTCTATGATTATTAATTGAGTTAGCCAGTTCATAATTTATACGAAATCCTTTTTCGGCCAGTTCAATTGCATAAGAAAGAATTTCTTCCCTTGATTTAGTTCCATATTTTTCAAGTGCATACAGAAGTCCCGCAACTGAACCCGGAATACCTGATGCAAGATGACCTGTCGTACTTAATTCAGAAATAACATTACCGTCTTTATCGAGGTACATATTTTTAGTTGAAAGAGAAGGTGCTGTTTCACGGAAGTCGATTGAAGTTTCAAACCCGTTTTCAGAACGTAAAACAATGAATCCCCCACCGCCGATATTTCCGGCTTGAGGATAAACTACGGCAAGTGCAAATGCTGTTCCGACTGCAGCATCGATTGCATTACCACCGCTTTTAAGGATTTTGATGCCAACTTCGGATGCAAGTTCATTAGCAGAACTAACGACTGCATTATTGTATGATATATTCTGAGAATATAAATTAGTAATTAATGTAAGTAAGCAAAAAAGCAGTATGAGTATTCTCGGTTTCAAGCTTACGTGTTCCAATCCCTGTTATATCTGAAATCGACGTTAACGGTTCTATTAGAAACTTTTGCAATGACAGGAGGAAGACGTTTAAACTGATTGCGAGAAATCATTCTGTTAATCTTTTCAACAAATTGTTTATCAAAACCCATTTTAATCAGTTCATCATCTGTTTTTCTTTCGTCAATCTTTTCGTAGAGGAATTTATCTACATTTGCATAAGTAATACCCATTTCCTCTTCATCTGTTTGTCCTTCCCACAAGTCTGCAGAAGGTTTTTTGTTTATAACCTCTTTTGGAACATTAAGATGTTTTGCCAGTTCGAATATTTGAGTCTTGTATAAATCACCCAGAGGATTGATTGCACAGGCAGAATCACCAAACAATGTAGAATATCCGAGAAGAAGTTCTGTTTTATTGCTGGTACCGACAACAAGAGCATTTTCCTTAGCAGATTCATCATAAAGAACAATCATGCGCATACGCGCCATAACATTCCCTTTACGAAGGTTTGATACATTTCCTTCAAGTTTATCCAGATAAGAATCAACGGAAGGAGAAATATCAACAACTTTTGAATGAACACCTAAAACTTTAACTATTGTTTCGGCATCGGTAAGACTATTTTTGCTGCTTGTTTTATAAGGCATCATAACACATAGAACATTTTCCGGACCAAAAGCTTTTGCAGCAAGATATGCAGAAACTGCAGAATCTATGCCACCTGAAAGTCCTATAACAGCTTTATTTAATCCAATACAGATCG